>JAQBPC010000251.1 GCA_028287725.1 Chloroflexota bacterium
ACGCGTTCGACGTTTAGGAAGCCGGCAACTCGCCAAGGTGCGCGTGCAGCGTGATGGTCTGGCCGTTCCGGTTTACGGTGATGGTCATCGTGTTACCCGGCTTGGCATGAGCGAGGACAGTCAGCAGGTCGTTGCTGCCGGTAATCGCCTGGCCATTGGCCCGGGTGATCACATCGCCCTGCTGGATGCCTGCTTGGGCCGCCGGGCTGCCTGAGGCCACGTTGTTCACGAGTGCACCAGGAACAGTCGGGGCAGCGTTGCCGCCAAAACCGAAGCCGGACTGTGCGGAGTTATCCGCGGCGCCGACACCCAGATATGAGCGGCCGGAATGGACCACGCGGCCATACTTGATAATCTGATTCGCGATCACAGTGACACGCCCGCTTGGAATCGCAAAGCCGATGCCCTGCGCGGCGCCGCCATTGTTGTTCTGTGGATCCGAGGCCTCGAGCGTGGGAATGCCGACCACGGTGCCGCTCAGCGTCACCAGGGCGCCGCCCGAGTTTCCGGGGTTAATCGGCGCGGAGGTTTGAATTGCATCAGGTAGATATGCGCCGGTGCTTTCCTGTACCGTGCGGCCGAGCGCGCTGATCAAGCCAGAGGTTACGCTCTGCTGCAAGTTCAGTGGGTTGCCGATTGCGAGCACGGTCTGAGCGACCCGGAAGTTCCCGGCGGGCGCGAATTTCGCGGCCGGCAGCTTGCTCGCATTGACGTGGATTACGGCCAAATCATCGGCAACGTCGGTACCGACGACCTTTGCGGGGAAGGTTTTGCCATTTGAGAGCGTGACAGTGATCGATTGGGCATTTGCGACGACATGCGCATTTGTAACGATATCGCCCGTTGAGTCATAAATCACGCCCGAGCCACTACCGACGCCTACGTTACTGACGTAGACGACCGAGGGACTAGCGACAGAAAAGGCATGCTCAGTTGCAGCGTCCAGTGCGGCTACGGATGATGACGGAAGCGCGGGCGCCGAGGTTGCTGCCTGTGGGGCCGCGTTACCGTTTGCCGCCAGGGCCGGTCCGCTCGAATTGCTGCTCACCAGATGATCTCCGAGCGCACCGGCGCATATCAGTCCGGCTGCAAGCAGCGATGTAGTAGTCCTTCTCATGGGTCTCCCTCCAGTTGGTTTGGTAGGCCTTTGCTTTAGCTACGGTTGGCTACTGCGGTGAACGTGATAACCGGTCCCATACATATACATATACTCAATCCGGTCCCTGCCCCACTAGCCGTCTGAGCTGTTTCACTGCATCCTCCGCTGTGGTGAAAGACTTCACCATTGGTACAATTCCAGCATAGGGTCGCTCCATGACTGTCCCATGATCTTAAAATGACAATTTCCTGATCGCTATATGACAGGTTCATGACAAGACTGTCATTGAACGGTCATAAACGTCTGCTAACCTTCCCACTAGTAGTGATGCCAGCCCGCAAGTGCCGTGACCGGCAGCACGGTCACGGGCGTAGCAGGGCCGGTGGAGGGAAATGATGCGTACGCTGGTTGTAGAGGACGATCGGTCGCTGGCAGACCTGCTGCGGCGTGGACTCACGCAAGAGCGGCACACTGTCGACGTGGCGTACGACGGTCGCGACGGTTTGGAACGAGCCCAGAGCGGTGATTTTGATGCAATCATTCTCGACGTGATGCTTCCGGGGATCGATGGTCTCGAGATCGTGCGCCGGCTACGCGAAGATCAGTCTGCAGTGCCCGTAGTGATGCTAACCGCGCGTGATGCCCTGCAGGACCGCTTGCGAGGATTCGACGTGGGCGCCGACGATTATATCACCAAGCCATTCGCCTTTGAAGAGCTGCTGGCACGCCTGCGAGCAATCACTCGGCGAAACGGCCGCCATGCCGATGACGAGCGGCTGGTAGTTGGTGATCTGACGCTCGACCGGCAGGCGCACGAGGTTCACCGTGACGGAAAGTCGATCGATCTCTCCCCGAAGGAGTTTGCCCTGCTCGAGTACCTGATGCGCCATCCTGGCCAGGTGCTGAGCCGGACGATGATCATGGAGCGGGTGTGGGATTACGGCTTCGGGTCTTTTGCCAACGTGGTTGATGCGACAATTCGCCGATTGCGAAAGGCCGTGGACGAAGGCTATGAGCACCAGTTGATTCAAACGGTGCGCGGAGTCGGCTATAAAATCAAGGCTTGACGCCGCAAAGGAAATGCCCTGGAAGGAGGGCGACCAATGCAATGGATAGCGCGGCAACAAGTCGCCAGCGATCCGGACGCGGCGCCACTTCGTCGCGTTGGTCTGCGGCTCGCGGCGTTAACGGTTGGGCTGCTCTTCGTGCTGCTGCTCACGTCGAGCGTCGTGGTGTACATCACGACACGGAACGCTTTGCTGCAATCGCTCGAGGCGACGCTACAGTCGCACGCAAAGCACCCACCCCACACGGTGTCCCTGTTAGTACAGGGCCTGGCCCCGCCACCGGGGAACGGCACCAACCCAGACAGTGAGGGCGTGTTCTACACGGTGTTCGCCACGAATCCGAATTTGACGCTGCTCGGCAGCACCAGTGGGTTCACCCCACCGATTGCGGATTTGACTTCGGCGCAAGCGGTAGTGGCGAGTAACGGCGCTCCTTCCTGGGGACAAGCGACACAGAATGGTCAGGATTATCTGACCTACAGCGAGGCTTTGCCGCTGGTTGGGGGCGGCTACATCGTGCTGCAGGCCGGTATCTCGGAACAGCAGTACGCGGCGAGTCTCAATTCCCTGCTCAAGGTGCTGCTGACTGTCAATGGCTTTGGCATCCTGGCGTCCGCGGGCATCAGCGTAGTGCTGGCGCGGCGCGCACTACAGCCAATCCAGCTGGCGATGCGGCGGCAGCGCGACTTCGTCGCCGATGCCGCGCACGAGCTGCGCACACCGCTGGCAATTATGCGCACGGCGGCCGAGCTTGGCCTGGCCGACGATTCGCAAGGCGAGCAACAACGAGCCCTGGAGCAGACGTTGGCGCAGAACAATCACCTTACGCGTCTGGTAGAGAGCCTCTCGCTGTTGGCTCGAGCCGATAGCGGCGCCATAACGCTCGATCGTGCTGTTGTGGACCTTTCCGGGCTGGCTGAAGAGAGCGTCGAGGCGGTCGAGATGCTGGCCGAGGACCGTGGCATCCGCCTCTCGACACAGAGTCAGCCCGGCATACGCGCGTTTGGCGATATTGGGCGACTGCGCCAACTGCTGTTCATCCTGCTCGACAACGCGTTGAAGTACACGCCGGAGGGCGGCTCCGTGCTGCTCAGTGTCGTCGCGCAATCAGGCATGGCGCGGCTCGAGATTCGCGATACGGGGCCGGGTATCGACCCCCAGGATCTGCCACGGCTGTTCGACCGCTTCTACCGCGCTGATCGGGCGAGAACCGGTGAAGGTACCGGTCTCGGCCTGGCAATCGGCCGCTGGATCGCCGAGGCACACGGCGGGCGGATCGTTGCGACGAACGCCCCGGACGGCGGTGCGCTGTTCACGGTGACGTTACCGCTGGCCAAGTAGCCTGCTGCGCGGCGCCCGGCACTGTCATACAACTGTCATCCGGGGATCATAATCCCATCATCCTCGACGCCTACGCTAGATACATGCCGGTACAGGCGTGCGTGTAGTCGGTCAGGCAGCCTGTATCGGCTTGCATTTACGAGTTTTAGGGGATCATGGTGGGCAGTCAAACCGATCGCAACGATACTAAGCCAGGTAGTGGCTCCGCAAATCATGCGAAGGCAAGCAAAGCTGAGTCACTACAGCGTGTCGCGGCCCTGAAGCAGGGGATGGCGGTGTCAAGCGTGGTCGCGTTCGGCGCCATAAGCGTGCTTGTGGGCGCGCACCACGTCGGGAGCACGAATGCCGCGAGCACGACGCAATCTGCCGCGGCCGCCCCGCAGACGGGCACTTCAACACAACAAACCGTGCCTGGCTCCTCCGGCCAGGGAACCAGCCCGAGTGGCAGTCAGGGACAGGGTCAGACCAATGGACAGAGTCAAGCACAGAGTCAGGGAACGTACGGGTTTGGCTCGGGCAGTACGACCCAGCCGCCGGTTGCCGGATCCGGAGCCTCATGATCTTGCCGTACCCGTAGGCATGGCGCGCCGGCGCTTTCACGCCATGGGTACAACGGTGTCGGTGCTTCTGCCCGTATCTCAAGTGGCCGCCCCGACCAAGGCCGTGGAAGAGCTGTTTGCGACCTGGGAAGAGCGGCTCAGCCGCTTTCAGCTGGAGAGCGAGCTCTCGGATCTCAATCGGCGCGCCGGTGAGCCTGTGACAGTGGGCCCGGTGTTGTTTGACGTGGTCAGTGCGGCGCTGGATGCGGCCCAGGTCACCGAAGGCCGTTTCGATCCTACCATGCAACAGCAGATGGTGACCTTGGGCTACAACCAGTCGTTTGAGAAGCTGAGAATCGTCGCGCCGATCGCTGGGCAGGAGCCACGGCCGGCAGGGGACTGGCGACAGGTACGCCTTGACGACACGCGTCGCGTTATCACCTTGCCGCCGGGCGTAGGAATCGATCTTGGCGGCATCGCCAAGGGAATGGCAGTGGATGCGGCCCTCGCACGGCTGAAGGCTATGGATGTCGAAGCCGCGCTCGTGAACGCCGGCGGCGATCTCGCGGTGTGGGGCCTTCCGCCCGGCATGGATGCCTGGCCGATTGCCATACAAGGGAAGGACACCTGGTATACGATCCCGCTGAGCGCCGGCGCGATGGCCACCTCCGGGATATCACGGCGGCGCTGGCAGCAAGGTACGGTCACCCGGCATCATCTCCTCGACCCCAGCACTGGCTTGCCGGTAGACAACGAGCTCTGGTCGGTCACGGCTGTGGCCGGATTTTGCGGTCAGGCTGAGGTTGCGGCAAAGGCCGCGTTCATGCTGGGGCCGGCTGAAGGGCAGCGCTTTATCGAGAGCCGAGGCTTGAGTGGTCTGCTGGTTCGGGAGGACGGAAGCTGGGAGGCGGCGGGGCGTTGGCCGGTCGCGATGGCGGTACGCACATGAGCCAGTGGAACGACATTGTCTGGAACGTTGCACGGGCAGGCGGACTCACTGCCTACGTCCTGGTAACGCTCTCCGTCGTACTCGGGCTGGCGCTATCGATGCGCTGGCAAGGGACGCGCTGGCCCCGATTTATCACAAATGAGCTGCACGGTTTCGTGACGCTGTTGAGCCTGGTGTTCATCGCCGTGCACATAGCGGCGGTCTGGCTGGATCCGTATCTGGGGCTCGGCTGGAACGAGGTGTTACTGCCGTTTACCAGCCACTACCGTCCAATATGGACGGCATTGGGGATCGTGGCGCTGTATTTTGCGTTGGCCGTGTGGATCACTACGCAGCTTCGGGCTCGCATCGGGCATACCTGGTGGCGCCGCTTTCACCTACTGGCCTTTGGCGTATTTGCACTCTCCTGCGTACACGGAATCATGAGCGGCACTGACACGTCCACTCCCTGGGCAATCGGCATGTACGCCGGTAGTCTGGTGCTGGTCGGCGGCCTGTTACAACTCCGCTTGCTGGTACCCGTGGGTACCCGCGGTCGCGCTCACCCGAATCTGGCGACCATTGCCTTACTCACAACGCTCGGGGGCGTGATCTGGAGCGTGGCAAGGTAGCCGCGGGGTGGTCGAGGTGATCCGAGTGGACACTGAAGTGAGGACTGTGGATTTCTTTTGGATCCGCTTCGCTGGCCGCGTTCATTGGCGGCATGTGCGACGTCCAGAAACGCAGATGACACAGATGGAACAGATGACGCAGATACGGGGCGGGGACGACGGCCAGGTTAGTGGGCAATGTAATCTGGACGGAAGCGGGCTGAACCCCGCGGCTTGGCGAGGACTGTGAGAACACCCGCTGCGCGGC
>JAQBPC010000273.1 GCA_028287725.1 Chloroflexota bacterium
GGCCGGCGTACCGGTGAGCTGGGGAACGAGCACGCTCCTGCCGTAGAGCTCACCTAAGGCGCCAAGCGTCAGTCCTTCGGTCTCGCTGAATGCGCGAATGGTGGCAAACAGTCCTTGCATGCCTTTAACCTGTATATTGCCGACCGGCTCGTCGAGCGCGTGCCGCGAGAAATCGTAGTTCATGTGGCTCGAGAGGGTAGACAGGCCGACAAGTGGCTGGACGAGGCTGTTATGCAGATCACGCTTCTCTCGTGCCTCGGTGTCGGTCTTTCCGATGAATGGCATCACCGCGAGCAGGATCCGGCAGGCATCATCCGCGCGATCTACCGCGGCAAGCTGCGAATGCACATCTCGATAGAATGCCTGCGCAAGCTCGGCGGTCGGCTGTATGGTGAAGATCACCTCCGCCCAGCGCGCGGCGAAGGCCTTGCCGCGCCCGGAGGATCCCGCCTGGATGATCACCGGTCGCCCTTGTGGGGATCGGGGCACGTTGAGCGGCCCTTTGGAGTGGAACCAGCTGCCGTCATGGTCGATCGCGCGCACCTGTGCAGGCTCCGCGAACAGCCCGCGCTCGCGATCGAGCACGAGCGCATGCTCGTCCCAGCTTTCCCACAACCGGTGTGCTACCTCCATGAACTCGTCGGCGCGGTCGTAGCGCCGATCATGCTCCAGATGCTCCTCATAGCCGAAATTACGCGCCTCTCCTTCGTTCACGGAGGTGACCACATTCCAGGCGGCACGCCCACGCGAGAGATGATCGAGCGTGGCGAAGGCGCGGGCAAGATAATAAGGATGGTAATAGGTGGTGGAGCAGGTGGCGCCAAGGCCAAGCTGCGTGGTGCCGGCAGCCACTAGCCCGAGCACCTGGAGCGGATCGAGACGCACCACATCCTGGTCGCCGTGGCGCACGCCCACGTCCAGGCTGTCGCCATAGGTGGTGGACATCGCGAGCCTATCCGCGAAGAAGAGGAGATCGAATTTGCCCCGTTCCAGAATGCCCGCGATCTCCTGATACCCCTCCGGCTGGAGGAAATTCATCGCCGTTTCGGGGTGGCGCCAGAGGGCATGGCTATGGGCAACGGGCCCGGCTATCAGGAAACCTGCCAGGTGCATCTGCCGAATCAATTGTTCTCTCCTCGCTCTTTTGCCGTGTCACTTGCCACAAATCGGAATGGCATCGGTCTCCCCTGAGGATTGATGGGCAGGCCCGGAGGCGTGCCCATCAGCCCGCGGCGATCTCGGCGCGGTAGGTGTCCGAGGCGTCATCTTCGTCGATCAGCGCGCCTACAACGTCGCGTAGCCTGGATGTCGCCTCCCGCAGCTGCTCGACGGGGGCGTGCTGGAAGGATAGGCGTATCCAGCAGCGATGCGCCGGCACGCCATAGAGACTTCCCGGCTTGATGCTAACGCCGGCGCGCGCGGCGACCCGAAACAGGCTGGTGCTGGAGATCGGGGCGTTGACCCGCGCCCACAAATGGAAGCCACCTTGCGGCTCGGACCAGGTCAGTTGCGCGCCGAATTGCCGCCGCAACTCGCCTGCGAGCACGGTAGATCGTATCTTGAGCGCCGCCCGGGTTTGCTGGAGGTGGTCGCGGTGGTGGCCGCGTTGGAACCACTGCTGGGCTACCCATTGGGACACGCTGCCGGTGCCGTAGTGCATCTGATACTTCATCTCTGCCAGGCGATTGACCAGGCGCGATTCGCCTATCAGCCAACCGATGCGAAGGCCTGGCGCAACGCTCTTGGAAATGCTGCTGAGGTAAATCACATGGCCTCCCTGGTCAAGCGCCTGGAGCGGGGCGGGGGATTGGCCCGTGAAGCCGAGCTCCCCATAGACATCATCTTCAACCAGCGGCACGCGATACCGTATGCACAGGTCGAGCAACGCCACTCGGCGCGCTTGTGCCAAAGTCGCGCCGGTCGGGTTCTGATAGTTCGGAACGGTGAAGACCATGGCCACGCGATTGCGGACAAGCAGCTCTTCCAGCCGGCTCGGGATCAGCCCGGAGTAGTCAACCGGCGCGCGTAGCACCCTCAGGCCGGCCATTTGCAGCACGCCCAGCGTGAGCAGGTACGAGGGCGCCTCTACCACGACGGTGTCGCCGGGCTTGAGCAGGCAGCGACAGATGAGAGATAGTCCCTCCTGAGCACCGGCGAGTGTCAGCACGTTTTCGGGTTCCGTGGGGGCGCCCCGTGCCGTCATTTGCGCGGCGATCGCCTCGCGCAGCGGCTGGTACCCATGCATTCCCTCATAGCCGAGCCACTCCGCGTCGAATGGCGCTTCGCGGTATAGCTCTTGGATGGTTGCGGTTGGCCGTAGCTCCGCGGCAAGCTCGCCTTGCGCGAGCGAGATGGTGCCGGGCAGCACGCGCGCGTGCGCCACCTCGGCGGCAAGGGCGCGGTTGTGCACGAATGCGCCGCGATCCAGCACATCCTGCCAATCGAACACATCGGCGTTCTCAACCTCGATGGCGGTGGGAACGACCGAGCCGCCGCCGTGCCGCCCCTGGAGTAGCCCATCGGCCTGCAACTCCTGATAGGCAGCCACGATCGTACTCCGATTCACTCCCAGTTGCTGCGCCAGACTACGCTGGGGCGGAAGCTGGGTGCCTGGTGGGAGCGCACCGTCCCTAATTAGCTGCCGCAGGTGGTGCGCCAGTTGACGAAAGAATGGCATGGGGCTGCTCGAGTCTGGCTGCCACTCCAGATGCGCGCAGTACATAGGGACCTCGCTCACCTCTGCTGGATACGGGGCTTAATGCTCGCTGCCCTGCACGTACCGGCGGGCACGGGCGTTCGGCTCGTCTTCATATACTATGTCTATCGGCTTCATGCGGTAACCACTATAGCACATAGCATGAGCCGCGCGGGAGGGAGCGGGTGCCCCCGTGCTACTTGGTTGGGTGCCTCGCGCGGGGCTTGGTCGTGTACACACACGGCGAAGAATGTTAGGATATCCGACATATCCGATAGAGTTAATGGTATTAGCGCCAATCTTCCGATGAGGCGCGCCTGGGAAGGTTCCGTCCGTGCCAGCACCCATCGTGATCCTTGGAACACTGGATACCAAGGGATCTGAAACCCAGTACCTCAGGGACAAGGTGGCGGCGCTCGGCGCACAGCCACTGGTCGTGGACGCCGGGATCCTCAATGCCGCCGCGTTTGAGCCGGAGATCGACCGAGAAGCCGTCGCCGCCGCGGCCGGCACCACAACGCATGACCTTGTAAGCCAGGGGGATCGTGGGCAGGCGGTCGAACGCATGGGCCGGGGCGCGGCGCGCATCGTAGCGGATCTCCACGCTCGGGGACAGCTGGGCGGCATCATCGCCATTGGTGGTTCCGGCAACGCGACCATCGCCGGCCTCGCCATGCGAGCCCTGCCAATCGGCGTGCCCAAGCTGATCGTGTCGACCGTGGCGGCCGGCGACACACGCCCTTACGTCGGTACAGCGGACATCACTCTCATGTACCCGATAGTGGACATTTCCGGCATCAATCGACTCAGTCGCCAAATCCTGACAAACGCGGCCGGGGCAATTGTCGGTATGGTCAACGCCGGCGCTTCCGCGCGTGACGAGGAGCAACTGCGTCCACTGATCGCGGCGACGATGTTTGGCGTCACCACGCCCTGCGTCACCGCCGCGCGCGAGGAGCTGGAGTCGCTTGGCTACGAAGTGCTGGTCTTCCACGCCACCGGCGTCGGTGGGCGCTCCATGGAGTCGCTGATCCGCGATGGGTTCATCACCGGGGTGCTGGATATTACGACTACGGAGCTGGCGGACGAGGTAGCCGGGGGATCACTCAGCGCGGGGCCGGACCGCCTGGAGGCGGCAGGCGCCGCCGGGATCCCGCAGGTTGTCTCACTAGGGGCGCTCGACATGGCGAACTTCGGCCCGCTTGCCGGCCTGCCGGAGCAATTTCGGGGCCGCCTGCTCCACCAGCACAACCCCTCCGTAACCCTGATGCGCACCACACCTGAAGAGAACGCGGTGCTCGGGCAGCTTATCGCCGAGAAGCTCAACCGGGCACGGGGTCCGGCGGCGCTCGTTATTCCACTACGCGGCGTCTCCGAGATTTCGGTCGAGGGGGCGATATTCCACAGCCGGGAAGCGGACGCGGCGCTCTTCCAGGCGCTGCGCGGCTATCTAGACGCGCGGGTGGAGTTGATCGAGGTTGACGCCCAGATCAACGATCCCCAGTTTGCAACGACCCTGGTCCAAACATTTCATCGCCTGTACACCGGTGGAAAGGAAGTCGCGCATGATCCCGCGCACTGAAGTGCTAGAGCACATGCGAGGATCGATCGAGGCAGGCCGCCCTATCATTGGCACGGGCGCGGGCACGGGCCTCTCCGCGCGGTGCGCCGAACAGGGCGGTGCAGACCTGATCGTTATCTACAACTCCGGCCGCTATCGCATGGCCGGCCGAGGATCCTGGGCGGGTGTCCTGGCGTATGGCGACGCCAACGCCATCGTCGTGGAGATGGCCGCCGAAGTGCTGCCGGTGGTGCGCCGCACGCCGGTGCTCGCCGGCGTCAACGGCACCGACCCGTTCCGCCTGATGCCGCAATTTCTGCGTACGCTACGCGATATTGGCTTCAGCGGAGTGCAGAACTATCCCACAGTCGGCCTGTTCGATGGCATCGTCCGCCAGCATCTGGAAGAGACGGGCATGGGCTTTGAGCTGGAAGTTGAGATGATTCGCCAGGCCCGCGCGCTCGATCTGCTCACCAGCGCCTACGTGTTCAACCCGCGGGAAGCCGAGCAAATGGCGGACGCGGGCGTCGATATTCTGGTTCCCCACATGGGGCTGACGACCAAGGGCATGATCGGCGCGCGTACCGCCCTGACGCTGGAGGAGTGCATACCGCGCATCCAG
>JAQBPC010000284.1 GCA_028287725.1 Chloroflexota bacterium
TACCAGAAAATTGATGATACGAATTTGGACATTGATTCTCGCAACCAATTGGTCGAGCGGTACAAGTCGGGATACGCAGAAGATGCATCAGCGCTTTCGGCTATGAACAGCGGCGAGCTGGATGTCCGGGAGGCCCCGGGTGAATGGTCGCCCCGCGAGGTCGCGCACCACCTGGCCGATAGTGAGATGACATCGGCGCTGCGCCTCCGCCGGCTGATTAGTGAGGAGCATCCGGTCATTCAGGGATACGATCAGGAAGAATTCGCACGCCGCCTCTACTACGATCGGCCTATAGAATCATCGATGGCCGCGTTCAAGGCCGCGCGGGATACGACCGCGGAAATCCTTGAACAGCTGAGCGAGGACGAATGGACTCGCTACGGCACGCACAGCGAGTCTGGGCGCTACTCCGTGTTGGACTGGCTCTCGATTTACGCCGACCATGCCTATATTCATGCCGACCAGATCAGGCGCGCACGAGCCGCAAACCGCTAACCGGAACGACAGGCAAATACTTCGCCTTGTCAGCTAGACGGGCTTGCAAGGCGCGATCTGTGTCAGTGAGCGGGGTTCCAACTGCGCCAAGGGGTCAAGCGTCCAGTAGTTGGCAAGACGTTGCCCCGGGCATCTGCACATTCAGAACGCGGGTAGCACCGAACGCCACGATATGGCTGCGCCGAGCAGCCAGCGTCCACAAAGCGTAATTGGATTTTCATCCACTGCATTGTGCTGGCTAGTGGACGTATTCGTCCCAGGGCAATACCGGCAGGTCTTCGAGTCTATAGTGCGCAAGCGCCTGAACGAACAGCCGCGCTGCCTGGAGGTTCGTGAGTAGCGGGATGTTGTAATCAACGGCCGCCCGGCGTATCGCGTAATCGTCGTTGAACTGCTTCGTGACATACTCATCGGTAATGTTGACCAGAAGGTCAATATCACCCTCTTCAATCAGGTCGAGAATGCTCGGACGTGCCGGCACATGCGCGGCTTGCGCATGGGCGCCGGATTCACCACTCACTTCGTGGATTTTGTAAATTCGCACGTTCGGCACGTTGTTGGAAGTGAGAAAAGCACTGGTCAAACGTGTCGCCAGGATCTCGATTCCGAGGCCCTGGAGCGTGCGCGCCGCTGCCAAAAAGTCCCATTTGTTCTTCTCGCCGCCGAGGCTCAGGAACACGCGGGCTCCAGCATAGCGGCCCTCAGCCCCACCGGCTGCCCCGTTAGGGGCGCGGCGGCGAGGGAGCTTCATACCCACTGCCAGCACCGACTTCAGATATGCCTCGTACAGGTCGCGCCCAAACGTCGCCACCTCGCCCGTCGACGCCATTTCCACTCGGACTATGGGGTCCGCGCCCTTCAAACGGGCAAAGGAGAATTGCGGCGCCTTGACCGCGACATAGTCGAGGTCGACGGTCTGGTAAGGGGCGCCGTTCCTGCCGGCGAGCACATCCTCGCCCAGCATCGACCGGATAGCCAGCTCGATGAAGTTATGCCCGGTGACCTTGGAGACCAAGGGGAAGCTACGGCTGGCGCGAAGGTTGCATTCGATTACCTGGACATGGTTATCGCGGGCCAAGAACTGAATGTTGAACGGGCCTGTGATATTGAGCTCGGCGGCGATGCGCTTCGTAACCGACTTCACTTGCCGCACGGTCTCGAGATATAGACGCTGCGGCGGGACCATTACCGTAGCATCGCCGGAGTGGACGCCCGCGTTCTCGACATGCTCGGACAGCGCATATATAACCAACTTGCCGTCATCGGCAACGGCATCGATCTCAATTTCGCGTGCCTGCTCGATGAACTTGCTGATAACGACCGGGTGGTCACTTGTCACGCTGGCCTGGTGCAGGAATCGATGGAGATGGACGCCGTCGTAGGCGACGTTCATCGCGCTGCCAGACAGCACGTACGATGGCCGCACAAGGACAGGATAGCCCACCTCATCCGCAAATCGCTCGGCCTCCTCAGGCGTTGATAGCTCGGCCCATGCCGGTTGATCGACACCTAATCTGTCGAGCAAAGCCGAAAACTTATTCCGATCCTCAGCACGGTCTATGTCCAGCGGGCTTGTTCCTAGTACTTCGATACCGGCGCCGTGGAGGCGTAAAGCAAGGTTGTTTGCAGCTTGCCCGCCAACAGAAAGCACAACCTTCTCCGGTTGCTCTATGTCGCAAATATCCATCACGCGCTCGAAGGAGAGTTCTTCGAAGTACAGAGCATCGCACTCGTCGTAGTCCGTGGATACGGTTTCAGGGTTGTGGTTCACCATAATCGTGCGCCAACCCGCATCGCGCAATGCGCGGGCCGCGCTCACCGTGCACCAATCGAATTCCACGCTGGAGCCGATTCGGTAAGGTCCAGAGCCCAGGATCACTACCGACTTACGGTCATCACCCTCTTCCCGTGTGTGCGCGGCTGCCTCCGGCGCCTTCCCACCCTGATACGTGGTGTAGAGGTAGTTGGTCGCGGCGGGGTACTCGGCGGCGAGCGTATCGATCTGCTTCACGACCGGCAATATGCCAAGCTCAAGCCGCCGTGCCCGGATTTCGGACTCGGAAAGGCCGGTCAGCTGGGCGACTCGTCCGTCAGAGAAGCCAAGATCCTTCGCTTCTGCCAGCATGTTCTGCGTGATATGTGCGAGCGCATGCCCTGACCCGCCGCAATCGGCTATTTCGCGCTCGAAACGCACGATGTTCGCGATGCGGTCCACAAACCAGCGATCGATGCCCGTGGCAGCGCTGATCCGCGCCGGGGCCACGCCGTCCCACAGCGCCTGAGCGAGCCGGAACAGCCGATCCGGTGTCGGTTCCAGGAAGCCCTTTGGCTCACTCTTGCCGTGATCGACGTCGGCGGGTGCATCAGCCAGTTCCTCAGTTGGGCGAAGGCCCTCGAGGCCAAAGCCGAGCATGCGCGCAGACTTCTGCAAGGCCTCTTCAAAGCTACGGCCGATCGCCATGACTTCGCCGACACTCTTCATCGCGCTGCCAAGCGTGGGATCGACCCGGCGGAACTTGTCCAGGTCCCAGCGAGGGAACTTCACGACGACGTAGTCAAGGGCCGGTTCAAAGCAGGCGCTGGTCGTGCGCGTAACGTTGTTCGGCAAGTCCGGCAGCGCGTGTCCAAGCGCCAGCTTCGCCGCTATCCAGGCAAGGGGATAGCCCGTGGCCTTACTGGCAAGCGCGGAGCTACGAGACAAGCGCGCGTTCACCTCGATAACCCGGTAGCGAACCTGCGCTTCCCCAGTCTGGGGGTCGCGTGGGGGCTTGGGATCCAGGGCAAACTGAATGTTGCACTCTCCTATAACACCCAGATGGCGAATCGTGCGAATGGCGGTGCTACGCAGCAGATGATATTCCTCGTTCGAGAGCGTTTGCGACGGCGCGACCACGATGCTTTCGCCCGTGTGGATGCCCATAGGATCAACATTTTCCATGTTGCATACGACGATGCAATTGTCAGCGCGGTCCCGAACGACTTCGTACTCCAGCTCTTTCCAGCCCGCCAAATACTCTTCGATCAGCACTTGCCGGCGAATGAGGCGGCCACCACCTTGCTGCCCAGCAGTCTCAGCCCTGTCCGCAATTGGTTCTTCTTTGGGCAAGCGGGCGAAGGCAATAGCGGCGAGCGTTGCCAATTCCGCGGCATTGCCTGCCCGTCCAGATCCGTCTCCGCCGAGCGCGAATCCCGCCCGCAGAATCACGGGGTAGCCGATTTCCTCGGCTACCTGAAGCGCTTGGTCGACGCTATGCGCAACGCTACTGCGCGGCGTGAACACGCCGATTTCATCAAGGCGATGCACGAAGCGGTCGCGATCTTCGGTGTCGCGAATGGTCTCAATCGGCGTGCCGAGCACGCGTACGTCGTAGCGGTCGAGGACGCCGCGCTCCGCCAGGGCGAGACCACAGTTGAGGGCCGTTTGACCCCCCGAGGATAAGATGATCGAATCTGGGCGCTCACGCTCGATCACGCGCTCAACAAAGTGCGGATCCACCGGCACGAAATAAACCCTGTCGGCGAAGTTCTCGCCGGTTTGCACCGTGGCGATGTTCGGGTTCACGAGCACCACGCGGATGCCTTCCTCCTTGAGGGCTTTTACGGCCTGGGAGCCCGAGTAATCAAACTCGCCGGCTTCACCAATTTTCAGGGCGCCGCTGCCGAGCAGAAGGACGGTTCGAGGTTTGGTGGACGTGACAGGCATGCAGGCGTGCTCCAGTTCAGGGCGTCGGGAAGAATATGGTTAGTGAAAACGCGAAAATATGACGAATAGCGAAAACGCGAAGTAGGATCCCTCGAGTATGGTAGCGGACGCGGCACTCCTCGTGTGCGGCGGTGAAGCATAGGTGGCGGCGGGACAAACAATACTGCGGGCGGTGCCAAGCGTGTTTACCTGACCACCGTGGGCCAAAACTAGCCAATTAAGGGTGGACAATCCTTTCGCTTTGTGCAACGATTGTCCATTAGCGGCACGTATTTAGGGATATTGCTATTCTCGGGGTTGACGCGACCACCGTGCACAACGAACTGAGGTATGGCTTTTCGTCGAACTACGTGATACCGGGTGTGAGTTGGATAAAGTTGGGAGGCCGTGTATGGAATTGCAACACGATCGCCTGGTGGCTGAAGCGCTTGACGCTTTCAAGGCGAGTTGGTCGGCGCTCCGCCAATCTACCGAGCCTAGTTGGACGCACCTCGACCTTTCGATCTCGCAACTCAAGGTGCTTTTTATCCTCGATTCGCAGGGGACATTGAGTATCAGCGAGCTTGCGACCAAGCTTTTCATCGGCCGCCCTTCCAGCAGCATACTTGTCGAACAACTCGTAGAGCGACAGTTGGTTCGGCGAACGGAGGACCCAGCCGACCGCAGACGAAGCCTCGTGCAACTGACGGCGTATGCGCGTGACCTCATTGCCAATTTGTACTACGGGAACGAGATATTTACTCGGCAATGGTTCGAGCGATTGGCGAACGAGGACCTTGCAGCACTGGCGCGAGGCCTCTACGCCCTTTTGCAGGCTTCCATGCCCGCGAGAGCTGAGGCCGCGGTCGTCTAGTTCCCCAGCGTTATTGACGGACTTGCGGTAGCCATCGCAACATGTTGGGTGTGAGGAGCCTGGACCTACCTGGTCTCAGGAACACCAATCATTATCAGCCTGTGCGAGTGGGTTAGCCTGCCACGTGATCCACTTCCCAATCGCATGGTGTCAAGCACACTCTGCCCCTTGTTGTACCTGGCGCCGCAAACATC
>JAQBPC010000289.1 GCA_028287725.1 Chloroflexota bacterium
CAACGCCGGCCATGCAGCCCGAGATGCCGAAGACCGTCCACTTGATGGCCGTGGTATTAATACCGGCGCGGCGCGACGCTTCCGGGTTGCCGCCCACCGCGTAGATGTGACGGCCGTAGCGCAACCGCTTGGTGAGATACCAGAACGCTACGACGAACGCGGAAAGAATCACGAAAGCGATTGGCACGCCGATGTAGTGGTTCATCAGGGCGACGAAGCCGGCGAGCACGACGATCGGTCCAACGATGCTGACCGCGAATGTTGAGGTGGGCGGCACACTGACCCCTGCCCTCGCACGCGCTGCCCTGCCGGCGACGCGGTAGGCCACGTATAGGACCGCTATCACCGCGGTGATGACCCACGCCGCGTTATTCGGCACGTAGTAACTGCCGAGGGAGTTGATAAAGGGATCGAGCACGTTGATCGAAGAAGGACCGGTGATGTGGTTAGCGAGTCCCTCGAAGATGAGGAAGCCGCCCAGTGTCACCACGAACGAGGGCATGCGCACCCACGACACGAGTGCCCCCTGAATCAGCCCGGCCACCGTACATATGGCGATGGTCAGCGCGATCGAGGGACCGGCAGGCCAGCCGCTGGTGACCAGGAAGGTCGCGCACAGCACGGCCGAGAGCTGCGTCAGGTAGCCGACGGAGAGGTCTATCTCGCCCAGCAGCAGCACCAGCACGATGCCGAGCGCCAGCACCGGCTTGTACGAGAACTGTTGCACCATGTTGGACAGGTTGCGGGCGCCAAGGAACTTGCCGGCGGTCTGCGTGTCAAAGTAGATCCAGATCAGGGCCAGGCCGATGTAGATCGGCACGGTTCCCAGTAAAGTGCCCCAGCTTACGGTGAAGCCGCCGATGCGGACTCCGGGCGCCGCCACCGGCGCCTCGGGCGCCGGCCCGACGCCTTCGGTCGGAGCTTTAACATCCGTGCTGATGTGTGCCGTGCTCACAGCGCTCTCCCTTTCACGCCACGTCTGCCGTATCGAACGCGCGCGCTCCGGTGATGGCTGCGACCACGTCGTCGGGTGTTGATTCCTTGATGTCAAATTTCGCCACGCGCCGGCCCAAGCGCATCACACTCGCGCGATCGGCAACCTCAAACACGTTCTGCATGTTGTGCGTGATGATCACGACGGCTAGGCCACGTTCGCGCAGTCGCAGCACGAGATCCAGCACCTGGCGCGTTTGCGCCACGCCCAGGGCGGCAGTCGGCTCATCGAGGATCACGACCTGTGGTGACCAGAGCACGGCCTTCGCCACCGCGATAGACTGGCGTTGGCCACCCGAAAGTTGGGCAACCAGGCTGCGCACCGATGGAATATTAATGCGCAGCACGGAGAGCGCCTCGCGCGCCCGTTGCTCCATGGACTCTTCATTGATCGAGCGTATGAGGCCGGGGACAACCGTGCGCACGGTCTCGCGGCCCAGAAAGAGATTGGCCACGACGTCAAGATTGTCGCACAGGGCGAGATCCTGATAGACGGTCTCGATGCCCGCGCGCGTGGCGTCGCTTGGCGTGCGAAAGTGCTGTGGCTGGCCATTCAGCAGGATCTGGCCGCCGTCGGGAACATGGGTGCCGGCGATGCATTTAATCAATGTGGATTTGCCGGCGCCGTTATCGCCGAGCAACGCGGTCACTTCCCCTGCCGCCGCCTCGAAGCTGACCCCGCGCAGCACTTGCACTGCGCCAAAGCTCTTGGTCAAGCCTGTCACCTGGAGCAAAGTCTCGCCCGGGGCAACGACTGGGCGTGGCGCGTCAACCTGTTCCGCTATCTGCATCGTGCGTGTTCCCCTCACTCTCGTCGTGCGGGAGTATGTGATCCGGCGGCACTACCAGCTGGTGTGCCGGTGCAAGGTTCTGCACAGATTCCTGTGCGTCGTAGAATAGCATATCGAGTCATGGCCGTCCTGGGAATGGCGATGGAGCCCGGAGACGACTCCGAGCCCCATCGCTGAAACACTACCGTGTGTCTAGAGGCCCTTGCAGGCCGAGGCCGGGATACCCTTGCACAGGTCTGCCTTGGTGACGTAGCCGTCGGCGATGACCGTGCTCTTGATGTTTGCCTTGGTGACGGTCACGACCGGCAGCAGGACGCTCGGCACGTTCCCAGCACCATTCGCCACGGTTACCTTCGAGGTGAATTTCTTGCCCGACAGCAGGACGTCGGTCACCTGAGCGGTGGCGGCGGCCAGCTTCCGGATCGGCTTGTAGATGGTCATGCTCTGGTTGCCGAGCAGCACCTGCTGCAAGCCGGCCACGGTGGCGTCCTGACCGGTCACCGGCACTTTGCCGCTCAGATGCTGAGCCTTCAGCGCGGCGATGATGCCGCCGGCCAGGCCATCATTGGCGGAGAGCACGCCGTCGACCTTGTTATTCAGCTGGGTCAGCGCCGCGGCCATCTCACTCTGGCCGAGGGCCGGATTCCAACCCGTGGTGAACTTGTCGTAGCCCTTTTTGTAGTACCCGCTCTTGAATAACGGCCCAAGGACCGACAAGGCGCCGTTGTAGAACAGGTGGGCGTTGTTGTCGGTGGGAGCGCCGCCAATCAGGACGATGGTGCCGCCCTTGGCTACCTTCGACTTGAGGTACGTGGCCTGCTGAACGCCGACCGAGAAGCCGTCGAAGGAGACATAGGCGTCGACCGGCGCGCCGGTGATCAGGCGGTCGTAGGAGATGACCGGGACATACGGCTTGTTGGCATGGGCCAGGCGCACAATCTGACCGGCGCCGGCGGAGTCCACCGGTACGTCGACAAGCACCTTCACGCCCTGGGTCAACGCGGACTGCGCGTTGTTCTGCTGGGTGGTCTGATTGTTCTTGGCGTCCGATACGTTGACGGTGACCGCGGGATCGGTCTTCGCCAGCGCGGCCTTGTAGAAGTCGCGGTCAAATACCCAGCGGGCCGAGGTGGTGTAGTCGGACATCAGGAAACCGACGCTTCCCGTGGCAGCACTCTGCTTCGACGCCGCGGCGGCCGGGACGTGGCTGAGCGCGGGAGCGGTGCCGGCAAGAAGACCAACGATAAGACCGGTGGCTGCGACCTTGTGTGATGCTCGAAGTTGCTTCACTGACAATCCTTCCGAGAGCGTCTTTGCGCTCCATGAACTGTAGAGACGGTTCCCTACCTGAACTCCATTGTTGTAACGATTCAATGAATAAGGGATGAACTCCTTTGAACCCCCAACAAACTGTCCCGCCTCCTTCGGGTCACATAGTCGTTCCGCTTACGGGCGATGCGCGCACACCGCCGTCCCGCATGCACAACGCGAAGGTTGGACACGCAGGACACTACCCATGCGTGCAAACCTTGGCGGTGAGAGGCATCGTAAGCAACTATCATCCCAGAAACGCGCGCTGTCAAGCCTTTAGAGCAATATTGTGCCCATATCCTGGTAGAAGCGACAGGGCTCGCGGGGCAGCGGCGCGTCGTTACTGGCGATCGAACACCACGACCGAACGAAGCGTGTCGCCCCGTTCCATTCGGGCGAAGGCGCCGGCAACGTCGCCAAGGCCAATCGTCTCCGTGACCATCGCATCCAGCTTGAGGGCGCCGTTCCGATACCACTCAACCAGCAAGGGGAAATCGCGCGACGGCACGCAATCGCCGTAGCGACTGCCGCGCAGCGCGCCGCCTACCTCGAAGAACTGCGCCAGCGGCAGATTGAGCACGGCGTCGTCGCGCGGAACGCCGATCAGCACGCAGGTGCCGCCGCGATCGAGTGCCGTAAAGGCTTGCAATAAGCTCTCCGGGCGACCTACCGCCTCAAAGCTGTAATTGACGCCGATCCCGCCGGTTAACTCTTTGATGCGTGCGACCGGGTCCACCTCACCCGCGTGCACGGTGTGCGTGGCGCCGAATTCGCTCGCCCAGGCCAGCTTCCGTGGCGCGATGTCGACGGCGATGATCATGCCGGCATGGGCCAGGCGGGCGCCCTGGATCACGTTCATCCCCACGCCCCCGCAGCCAAAGACCGCCACGCGCGCGCCGGCCCGTACCTGCGCGGAATGAAGGACGGCGCCCACACCCGTGGCCACGCCGCAGCCGATCAAGCACAGCTGCTCCGGCGCCAGATCGGCGGGTACCACGATTGCCTGGGAGGCCGCCACGACCGTATGCGTGCAGAAGCTGCCGACGCCCAGTACCGGCGTCAGAAGCTGCCCGTCCGTCGTGCGCATCCTCCCACCGGCACGCAGCGTGGCCACACAGAGATGCGGCTCGGCAGCCTGGCAGAAGCGGCACCGTCCGCAGGGGGCCCGCCAGGCCAGAACCACGCGATCGCCGGGCCGAGGCTCTGTTACGCCCGGTCCCACTGCTTCCACAATCCCCGCACCCTCATGCCCGAGAAGGAAGGGGAAACCACGGAAACGCTGGCCCTGCATGGCGAGCAGATCGGTATGGCAAACACCGCTGGCTAGAATACGCACCAGTACTTCGCCTGTGCCCGGCGCATCTATAAGGATACGTTCGAGGCGCGGAGCCTCGTTCACCGCGCGCGCCACCACGCCCTGGCCCTGCATCGTCACCGCC
>JAQBPC010000293.1 GCA_028287725.1 Chloroflexota bacterium
TCCTGAGGCGCTGCAACATGTCCCACCCATCTTCGGGAACACCGTCGGCCATGACCCTAACTCCGCAAACTATTTTTATACGGAATATTCGTTTGGCCAGAACGACGTTGGCATCGCAGTTGATGCACGGCATCCAAATGGGCCTACATACGTGTACCAGGAGATGTTGACACTCCCGTAGTAACTAGTCCGGCTACACAGGAAGTCCGCATCAAAACGGAGAACGATTGCATCAGACAAAGCTTTGATACGATTCGGATGCAAGCCGTCGCTCGGTTGGACGCGTTCGTCGGCCGCCGGTGGCCGTGACATTGGCCACGGCCACCGGCAGCAAGCCGGTGCCGGGAGGACCCTTAAACTACCCGTGTTAGGTACCCGCTAGTCGATAGGAATCGCGCAAGCTTTTCAGCTCCGAAGCGCAGTTGCTTCCGCGCATGGCGCGGGCCACTTGGCGTTCCAGGCTGGCGATTCCGGTCAACTCAAGCTAGGTGAGCCCTGCTCCTTCGTACTGGTAGGCTGTTACCCAGTGGCTCATGTCGTGTACCTTGATGCGTTGAGGCTTGCCACCCGGATACTCAGCATAGATATGGTCTAAATAGGCGCCATTGGCGTCGACAGCTACCAGCAAGAAGCCGCGCTGCTGTTGCGCCAGCGTGTCCTCAAGCTGCTGCGGTTCCCACGCAGTCGTTCCCTGAACTTGAGGCGCCAGAAGGCGAATTGTCCAATGCGCCATGTAAAATTGGCGATTGTTGTACAACACGACCGGCTCGTTACCCGGCACAGTGCTGAGGTAACGAGCGATGTCGGTGATCAGCGTGATCGGGCGCGCGGCAGCCTGTGCAGGGTACACATTTATATAAGCGTCGGAATTTGCAAGGCCTGCCACGACGAGCGCTGCCGCGATGCCAATTGCGAGAAGTGGCTTTGCATCGCGTGAACCTGTTTCCCCCGCCGTAGCCAGCAGCGTGTGCGCGAGACCGCCGATGAGCAAGCATATTGCCGGCAAGGCGGCGAGCAGACGCGGTGCATCGGGCTGATAGGTGGTCAGCACGCCGCCGAGCACGATGGTAATGGCTGCCCACGACACACACAATAGCCAAGCAGACTGTTTCGCCCGTGCAAGCGCCAGGGCACAGGCGGCCGGCAGCAGGCCCGCCGTGACGGGATCAAGCAGCGCGCTCTGTGCGCCATACTGCTCGCTGCGGTCTCCTAGCGCCAGGAAGCCTAGCACCACGCGCTGAATCTGCCGCCCAATTATCTCGAACCAACCCGCGGCTCCATAATCATGCGCAACCGCCCCCTTTACAAGCTGAGACTGCGAGAAGATAACGACCGCGTCGGTCCGCTGAATTAGGGCGCTGGGATGCGTTATGTAGAAGGTTGCCATAGGCAAAAATGTGACAGCCACTCCAAGGCCCGTCCACATCAACAGGCGGAACCAGTTGCGGAAAAGCCCACGCTCGAGCAGTGCCCTGGCAGTCGCATGGACAATTATCAATGGAACGGCCAGGCGCGCAGCGTAATAGAGCTGGATATCCACCCCGACAAGGATCCCAGTGAGCGCCGCGTAGGCGCCTGAATAGCGCTTGGTTGCTCGGGTATAACACAGGACCGTCCATACCAGCGCCGCAACGCTCTGCATGTAGTGCACGCCGTCTCGGCTAAAGTGAACGCTTGGTGCAAGCACGGCGAAAAGCAACGCCGCCACGAAACCGGCGCGCCGCGACCACATCTCGGAACCGAGGAACCATAGTCCGACTGTGGCCAAAACGCCCGCAATGACAGAGGCGAGCCGTATGGCGGTCAGGCCTTCACCGAAAAAGAGCATCAAGGGCGCCTGCATGGCAGGGCCCAACCAGGGAACACTCCACCAATCGGTCGTGCCAAACAGGGAAGGCATGCCGCCGTTCAGCGCGATGCGCATATTCAGGCCCATTTGCGCTTCATCGGAATGAACGAATGCAGGCATGTCGCCGAGATGGGGCAGGCGCAATAGCACGGCCAAGAGTATGAGCCCTATCAAGGCGATAGCGTCAATTGGCGTTGGCGGGTGGAGATGCGGTCGCTCCAAGAACAGGGCGTGCACCAGCAGCAAGGCCATCGCGGCGATCCATACCAACGCGGCAGGAACAGGGTCGATTGCGTTCACGGTGAGCAACGCTGCGATGAGCGATAGCGCCACCGAGATTGCCGCCGCTATCCCGGGCCTGACCGTGTTGGCGATTCTGATTGCGCCCGGTACGGGTCGCTCACGCCGTCGGCAGTCGATGCTATAAATCAGTCCGGCGCCGCAGATTATTGAGACACCTAGCAAGGGAACAAGCGGAGAAGTCCAGCCAGTTTCCCGTCGAAGAGAGGCGACCAGAATTGCTCCTACCAGAAGAGGCAGGAGCAGCGCCAGCAGAGACAAGCCCTCGAGAGGCGTACGCTGTTGCGACGGACTCTGCGGTGATGCTCGCCATGCCATGGCCTGTTGGCCGGCATTGCGTCGTTCGGTCGTCAGCATTGCGTGACTAACTCTAGCAAAACCGAGCCGCGGCGTCAGTATGGATAGTGCACGACCTTACGCATTTTGAGGACGGGTACTAGCTCAGGCGATTCCAAAAGTACGTGACCGTGCGGCCAATTTGGAATCTGCGCCGGACATGATGGTACCCGAGGCTTGGAGCACCGCACAAGCTTCGGCCAACCGCCGTGCCTTAAGCCGGCACGCTGCGGTTTCACTTGCCTTAGCCCTCAGATATGCGCGACCAATGTCAGCTGTCTGGATTCTCCTGCTTCATGGCGGGGCGCAGCGCAGCTTGGACGCGTGCAGCTAGCTCATGCAGGTCAAATGGCTTCGTAATGTAATCGTCGGCGCCCAAGTTGAGCCCCATGATTTTTCGCTTGGTATCGGCGACAGCCGTAAGGAAGACAATAGGTATTTTTGTCGTCTCGGGGAAGTCTTGCAGGATGTTACAGACGTCGAACCCGCTGACACCTGGCATCATCACGTCGAGCAGAATGATATCGGGCTGCCCTTCGCGCGCCTTTGTTATGGCTTGCATCCCACTGGTTGCCGTATCTACGCTGTAACCCTCGTGAGTGAGGTGTTCCTCCAAGAGCACAACCAGATCTGGCTCGTCATCGACGACCAGTACGCGAAATTGTTTCTGGCTCACGCTAGCGACACTTTCATTAGGAATTGCGGACGTTCACGGCTCCCGGCGAAGTACTGCTCGCAGAGCCTGGAAGCGCGACGTTTCGGGACGGTCGCTCCGAAGCCGTGCTGGTCGCTGAACGAGGATGATAATGCCGGCTGAAAATACGACGCCAAACGCGATTGGGTTGAACGAGGAGAAGAACGAGAAGACGGCATCCAGCATATTTGCTGACTCCAAGGCTTTGTACCCGCTGTAAAGCGGTACACGGTTTATCTGCCAGACCCTGCGCGCGGCCTAATAGCTAGGCAATGGTATGACCGGGCAGGTACCCATGTCAATAGGACTCTTCGACTCATCGGTACTAATTTTCAGGTGAAACTGTCTCGAGCATGGGGTTAGAACCGGGGTGCCTACCCACCTTCGCCATGTCGACCCACCGTCCATCCAACTTTACGCGCACCACGTCGGCCGTGAAGTCGTTATTTGTGCCGCAATGCGTACAGTTACTTAGCAGTGACGTACCCACACCATAGATATCCACCGGGACTTTGAGTTGTTCAAACCGTCGAATCTTGTCCGGATCGAACCCGCCGCTCACCACAATTTTGACACGTTGGCACCATTCGCGTGCTCGATCACACCACGACTCCGTCAATTGCCAGTCCTTCCAGGCGGCATTGATGGCGTCACGAAGAATATGGACGAGACGCGGCGTAACACCCAGGTCAAGCTTCGGGTCGCCAAGCGGCGCCACGCTCGCATCGCGGAGCGCGCCGCTGGTGTCGGCCCTCACACCAAAGAGCATGTAGCGACGTGCCTCCACGGGGCGACCGGCATCGATTTCGGCCCGATACAGGGCAAACATCCGCCTCATGACTTTGAGCGTGTCACCAACACAGTCGTTATGAAAGTCGACAAGTGCGATGCGCGGAATCTCGACTGGACGGTGTCGCGCGAACTGGACCATTGCTTCCGCCATGTCGCCGAGGAAACTCGCTATGGCGGCATGCGCTACGGTGCCGCCGCCAAGACCTCCCCACCACGAGCCTTGCTCATCGGTGGAAATAAACATGTTCGAGTGCCCGCCCATCGCTTCGTTATATGCCTTTACTCCGAGCGAGTAGGCATAGCCATGGAGCGCCTGGAGCTTATAGTGCGCGAAGCGCGCCGGGAAAAACTGAACATCCTTGCCGTTTGCAGCGCCGAGCACGTTGTAGACATTAGTCGCTACCCGTGTCGCTTCCGTCAACGCACCCAGGGTTGGCGTTTCAAGCACGGCAAAATCGCTGTATCGGCCCCGGACCCGTATGACAGGCGATACGTGGGCCTGGTCTCCCGCATACGGCAGGATTGAGCCGTCTTGCACTGCCTCGACTTGCATCCGATGAAACGTATTGACGAACACTCCGTCATCGTAATACCCGGTATTTTCGCGCAGAATTGCCAGCGCTTCGTCCACTCCGGCGATGACGCTGAAAGGCTCGCGGCGGGTGAACCATTGCATCTCAACTTCGATCTCGCCTGTATGGATGGAAGCGGGATCGATGTCCATTGGCGCACCGTTGCCTTCAAAGGTGTAGCCGATGGCGGCCAGGTCGCGCAGCAGCAATGCGATATTGAGAAAGTACTTGTCCGAATACCATCCGCTGGGCAGGCGCTCCGTATCCAGCTTGAACACGGCTGAAGGTAGGCGTTGCCCATCGAAGATACTCATGTGACCCTCTCCGCTGCCTGCCCAGTTCCGTTCAGAACGAGTCCGGCAGAAAATAATTGTGTAGTAATCACACTAAATTATCAGTCCGAACACAGTTTGTCAATGCATAACCGCTCGGCACGCGTAAAATGCCGCTCAACCGGCGATAATATGGAGAAACGCCTCGAAACTCAGTTGTAGCGGTCGCTTCCCGTGAACATCCCGATTGACGCGCCCCCGACCCATTGCTACTGTAGGCAGGGTTTGCGTCGGGCTACATTCGGTCGGGTCAAACCACGCTGGGTTCACTCGAGGAGACCGCGTGCGTTGCAGGCTGATGGGCATACTAGCTGCCTATTCTCTCTTCTTTCTAGCGGGTCTCCTCCCAGTTGCGGCGCGCCCAATTCAAAGCGACCCAACCGCTACCACCTTTATTTACCCCGTCGGTAACCCTCAAGTACCGCCGACATGGGACGCTGTCAACGGTAATGGCTATTTTATTACCCAGGGCTTCAACGATTCGTGCGACCCTGGCCTCGGCCAGGGCTACTATGCGTACGGCCTTTACTATTGCGGGCACACCGGAATCGATCTTGCCAGCCAGGGCGCAGACGCCAACGTGCGCGCAACGGCAGCCGGCGTCGTCACGGAAGCCCAGCAGGATGGAGGCTATGGAGTCACGGTCCGCATCCGCCATCTGCTTCCCGATGGCAGCTTTGTTTATGCACAGTATGAGCACTTACAGTACGGAAGCTTGCAGGTATACGCAGGCGAGGTCGTGTCACAGGGACAGGTTTTAGGCCTGGTGGGCGCGACCGGCTTCGCCAACGGCACGCACTTACATTTTGAGATCAAGAACTTCGACGCCGGCGGCCCCGGATATACGTTCGGGAACCAGGCACTCATCGCGCCGTTCTTCGATCCACTGGCATTCGTCGCCGCTCATTCGGCACAGCCTCTCACCTTGGTGACCGCGACTGGCCATGCTATTCCGGAATGGCCTGCCGAGGCGGATGCTGTGTTACAGCGTTTCTTGCGCAAATACAAGCATTTCGTCGTCGTGAGTGTTGACAGCGGGCTCAACGTTCGATCCGGGCCCGGTACGCACTTCAGCACACTCGGGGTGGCCCTGCGCGGTGCCAAGCTCGGGTATTTGAAAAGTCGAGGCAACTGGCTGTATGTTGCGCTTCCCCAAGATGTCCGTGGCTGGGTTAGTCGCGATTGGGTCTCTGGTTATGGCTATTGGAGTACTCCGTGGCCGCCGCGTGGGCCAATCGCGGTAGTGGATTCTGTAGGGCTTAATGTCCATTCTGATCCCGGTCAGGGACATCCCGTCCTTGGGATTTGCTTCCAAGGCGACATTGTCTCGCTTCATGCCACAACAGCACATTGGACCGAGGTGAACACCCGTGAGGGCACTCGAGGCTGGGTGCTCTCCCAGTATCTTTCGCGGCCAGGGTTACCTCACGCGCGCGGGGGCGGAATCACCATTCTTGCCGAGGCAGCTGTGTTGCAGGTTCGGTCGGGCCCTGGTGTTCATTATCCAGCAATTGGGTCAGTTTTTAGCGGCACGGCGATGCAGCTGATGCGTGTCAGCCCGCACTGGGCGGCAGTCATATTGCCCGGCGGCACAGCAGGGTGGGTCGCGCGGCAGTACACCAGCATGGCACGACACCCTCGTTCGACGCGCCGTCTCCACGTGCGAGGGGCAGCCCGTCGCGCCGCCTCGCGCCCTGCCTACTACTTGCGCGTGGCGGCATCTGTCGTGAACATTCGGAGTGGTCCGGGTCAACGACATCGGGTCGTTGCCCGCGCGCTGCATAACACGCGCCTGCAGGTTCTCGGATTCTCGACGCACTGGGCACATGTTGCGCTACCGGCAACAAATATCCAGGGTTGGGTCTTGCGTAGCCTCATCCACTGACCAAGCCGGCGTGTAGTCAGGCAGCGCTGCCAACGTGGAACAGATGCGGCGCTGCCAGGCCCTCAAGACTCAGACTTGCTGGAGAGTGACGCATACTCTCAAGGTACGTGTGGCCGCCGATGGCGA
Organism: Chloroflexota bacterium; assembly: GCA_028287725.1. GTDB lineage: Bacteria > Chloroflexota > UBA5177 > JANWHV01 > JANWHV01 > JANWHV01. The sequence goes on from JAQBPC010000293.1 coordinate 6,887, forward strand.
CACGCTTGCGAAAGTATGCATTGTCGACAATCGCAGCGGTCACATGGGCAACCTGCCAACCCAACGCGGCCGAACAAATAAACATCGATCCCTCGGCATTTCGAATGCCATTATTTGCAGCGTGAGCGTGCAAGGTATCGGCTTCAGCAGCTGCCTGCGCTGGCTTTCAGAACCTGTTTGTAGGCATGCAGTCCGATGCAGTGCCACGGTATTTGGTCGTTAGCCAGGGCTAATTCTGGCTGAATATCGGACGGATTAACCATAATTCTACGAGCGAACAGAACGATAACAAATTGCATATATTCTAGCAACAAGTTTTGCATTTGATATTGACATACGTTAGAGAGTGTCGGGCAAGTGGGACGCAGGTCTAACGTGAACGATTATCAAAAGGATCATAGGCTCACATATTTTCACCTAGTGTCAATGTCTCTGTCGTTGCGGCAGGGCAAAGTTTTGAGGAGTTAACACGAATGGCTACCTGGAGGGATTACAGTACCGTAGCGACCACACGCTTGGTACGAATTATTGTTTCGATGCTTTGTGGGCTACTTCTTGCGCAGGCATTGCTCGTGGGTGCCGCGCATGCGAACTCCTTAGCGGCGTCTAGGCCTGCCCTAACATTCCCGAATGCTACATTGATTCGCGATCAGAGCAATGGGCGCGTGTATCTCTACTGGCAGGGTGCTCGGCACTGGATCTCGGACCCAACGACTCTCTACGCCCTTGGATATGGCGGAATAGGCCAGACGCCGCTAACCTCCAGTCAGATCGCAACGATTCCCCAAGGTAGCTCCCTCGGGGTTCGAACAGTTGGTAACGGCCTTATTTATCCTTTGTCCCCGATAATCAGCACGGATGTCACCCTATTCGTCAACCGGGCGAGCGTCGTACCCGGCGAGAGCGTGACGCTGACCTGTTTTGGGTTCCAAGCCGGTGAAGCTGTCACCATTACAGCTCCAAACCTTGTCTTTAACGTAAATGCGGACGGCGGTGGGAACATCTCGACGACCGTGCCGGTTCCTTCGTCTGTCGGCTATGGTCTGCACCACATTTATGTGCGAGGCAACACCAGTGGTAAATTTGGCGTTGAAGTCATTCATGTCAATCCTGCCACGCCGGTGCAACTTACCCTCTCCCAAGCGACCGTACCGCACGGCGCTACGCTTGGCGTTAGCGGGTCGGGGTTCAAGGCCGGTGAACATGTACACGTGTTCCTGAGCACGTTCGTTGCCGTCGATAGCGTGGCGACCTCGGCGGGTGTATTCGGACCGATAAATCTCCTCGTGCCAAGCGGACTCCCGACCGGCAACTACAATGTCATCGCTTATGGGGACACCAGCGGGCGATCAACACAGACTCAGATATCGTTAACTGCGGTCGCCCCTACACCTACTCCAACGCCGGTAATTCCGGCCACCTTATCAATCGCGCCGGCAAGCGTGGCCGCGGGTGGTCAGGCCGTACTCAGCGGCACGGGATTTCAGCCTGGTGAGCTAATCCTGGTGCGCATTAATTCTAGGTTACAGGGAAGCGTCGCCGCGGGTACGACGGGCGCTTTCACCGGGTATCTGTATACAGTCCCTGTCGGCACGGCTCCCGGCAACTATACGTTCTCAATTAGTGGCGCCAGTAGCGGTCGTACGGCGTCCGGCACCTTGGCTGTGATGGTTGCCCAGCCCGTCGTCGCGAGTATTGCCATTAGTCCAATCACGACGG
>JAQBPC010000298.1 GCA_028287725.1 Chloroflexota bacterium
AGGGCGCATATGCACGCGTGGAATGTCCACATTGTGGTAGCAACGTAGGCGTGTTCTTCCCGCTCGAGGGGATGGAAGTCTACTGCGACAGCTGTAACCAACCGATGGTTATCGATCGGAAGGACGGTCGCTGGCGCTCGGAAGAGGTCGCCTGAACGAACATGGCGTTGCGCCGAGAGCTCTCAACTGGGAGTCAGTAGTATGAGCAGCCCGGTCGCGCCAGTCCAGCCTGGCTCAGAACTGTATGCCATTACGCTGCGCCAGCTCGATTCCGCTGCACGGCTTATGGGCCTCGACGGCAACTTGCATCGCGTGTTGCGCGCTCCTAAGCGCGTATTTAGCGTTCAAGTACCTATCGAGCTGGAGCGCGGTGAGGTAGAAGTATTCACCGGCTACAGAGTTCAGCACAACATCAATCGCGGCCCTGCGCTCGGTGGTTTGCGCTATAGTGCAGCATCCTCAGTAGATGAAGTCATCGCACTTGCGATGTTGATGACCTGGAAGTGTGCCCTGGTTCGGCTTCCATTTGGAGGTTCGGCGGGAGCGTTGGTCTGTGACCCCTCAACTTTGACGGCACGCGAATTAGAGCGACTGTCACGGCGCTACGCCACGGAAGTGTCGGTATTGATCGGCCCTACCAGCGACATTGTGATGCCAGACCTTAATACCGATGGTCAGGTCATGGCATGGATCATGGACACATTCAGCATGCACGCCGGCTATTCCGTTCCCGCGGTCGTCACAGGCAAGCACGTGAGCATCGGCGGCACGGAAGGTCGTCTGGAGGCGACCGGCCGCGGGGTGTTCATAAGTCTGGTCGAGGCGGCTAAGGTTGCACGTGTCGGACTCGAAGGCTGCCGCGTGGCAATCCAGGGATTTGGCAATGTTGGGAGCACAGCGGCTGCATTGTTGTACGCGGCAGGCTGCAAGGTTGTGGCGGTCAGCGACTCTCATGGCGGCGTCTACTCGCCACGAGGGCTTGACATACCAATGCTTCTCGTTTACAGGCGAACGGAGGGACGTTTACGTGGCGTGCCCGGCACCGATGCGATCACGAATGCCGAACTACTGACATGTGATTGTGATGTGTTGATTCCGGCGGCGGACGATAACCAGATTACCGCAGCCAATGCATCGGCGGTACGCGCCCGTATGGTTATCGAGGCGGCGAGCGGGCCCACCACGGAAGAGGCTGATAGGATTCTCGAGGATCGCGGCGTTCTGGTAGTCCCAGAAATTCTTGCGGGCGCCGGCGGCGCCATCGTTTCCTATTTTGAATGGGTGCAAGGATTGCAGGAAAGCTTCTGGACAGAACAGCAGGTGAATGAGCGTTTAGAAACTGCCATGACCGAGGCGTTCAATGCCGTACTTACGACGCGCGAACGGCTCGGAACAAGCTTCCGAGCCGCCGCATATATCCAGGCTATCAAGGCAGTGGCCGATGCCACGGAGTTCCGGGGCATTTACCCCTAGACGATTACACGTCGATCTGGGCCCTTTGGAGCCGCCCACTGTAGTCAATATAGACCGACTTTAGCTCAGAGAATTGCTCCACCGCGCTGGTGCCGGCCTCGCGATGGCCGTTCCCGGTACCCTTAATGCCACCAAAGGGCAGCTGGATTTCCGCGCCAATGGTAGGCGCGTTGACATACACAAGTCCGGCCTGTAGGTCGCGGATCGCTCGGAACGCGCGGTTGATGTCTCGCGTGTAAATCGCCAATGAGAGTCCATACGGCGTGTTGTTTGCGACTTCGACCGCGTCTTCAAAGTCGTCTACCGAGATTACGCTGACCGTAGGCCCGAAGATCTCCTCTTGAGCGATACGCATGTCAGGCGTAACACGGTCGAACAAAGTAGGAGCGTAGAAATAACCGCCGTCGAGCTCGTCGGCAAGCACACTGCCGCCGGTAACCAGACGCGCTCCCTCACCTTTGCCGATACCGGTGTAACCGTGAATCCGCTCAAGTTGTTCGCCGTTAATCACCGGTCCCACCTGCACGGCTGGATCAAGTCCATCGCCCACCTTGAGAGCGCGGACGCGTTCGGCGAGTGCTTCGGTGACGTTTGCCGCGACGCTTCTATGGGCAATCAGGCGGCTGCTTGCCGTGCAGCGCTGCCCGGACGTGCCGAAGCCACCCCATAGCGCGCCTTCAATAACTAGGTCTAGGTCGGCGTCCTCCATTACGAGGATTGCATTCTTACCGCCAAGCTCGAGAGAAACACGCTTCAGCTGGCGGCCGGCTTGCTCGCCTATCAGACGGCCTACTTCGCTCGATCCGGTAAACGAAATCATGCGGACACGAGGGTCGTCGAGCAGCGGTTGGCCCGCCTCTGGACCAAAACCGGTTACCATGTTGAGCACGCCCGCCGGGACGCCCGCTTCTTCGAGGATTTGCACGAAAAGTGTCGCTACGAGCGGCGTGTCTTCAGCCGGCTTGAAGACAATGCCGTTACCAGCGATAAGTGCGGGAAATATCTTCCATGAAGGGATAGCCAACGGGAAGTTCCAGGGAGTGATCAGCCCAACGACGCCAATAGAGTCGCGCACGAGCATGGCGAACTTGTTTTGAAGCTCGGAGGGCACAGTCTGGCCGAAGAAGCGTCGCCCTTCACCGGCAAT
>JAQBPC010000325.1 GCA_028287725.1 Chloroflexota bacterium
CGCCAGCAAATCAACTGCGTCTTCCAGGGGGCGAGTTTGCTCGATGGGGATCACGGCGTCGGCACCAGGCGGCAGCGGGGCGCCGGTCATGATACGGACGGCAGTACCGGGCGACAGCGGCGTTGTCCCCGGATCGCCTGCCGCTATGTACCCGACCACAGGCAGCCGGCGCGGCGAATCCGCCGAAGCTCCGGCTGTGTCGGCTGCCAGCACCGCAAAGCCATCCATGGCCGAGTTGGTGAACGGCGGCAAATCGAGATCCGCGTGCGCATCGTGCCCAAGCACGCGATCGAGCACCTCGAGAATTGGCGCCTCTTCAAGAGCGAGTACCGGAATGGCCGCGAGTAGTTGTTCTTGAGCTTCGTCAACCGACAGCATACTGCCTCCCGTGCTTCCTGATTGTACCGAGAGCGCCACCTTCGCGGCAGGTATAACATGACAGGCCTGGAGATTAAGCTTACGGTACAATTGGCGGGTGAGCATCGCAGTATCCTCCGCCACTACTCCACTCGACCTCCTTCACGAGCCGGCCGTTGCCGCAGCCGCGTACGCGCCTCGGGAAAGTGAATCGCTGCTCGCGCTGCTCGGTCAGGCGCGTGATGAGCACAGCAACCAGCTGGCGGCAACGCTGGCCGTGCTTGCCGCGATCCGATCGCGCCTGCTCGAAGCCGATGTCCCGGAAGCGGCGGATCTCTGGGAGGATCTTAGCGCGGCAAGCCACGCATTGCGGGGGCCGCTGATCGATGCGCTGCGCCAGGCGCCGTCAGAGCGACAGGAGCGGGCAATCGGCTTCCTGCGCGAGCTAGCCGCTTCGGAAGCCGAGGCGTTCGTCGGTCTGCGCGGTCCGCTCAAAGATGCGGGCTTGGTGGTGGCCGTAGCCGGAGATTTCAAGCGCGGCAAATCGACGTTGATCAACGCGTTTCTCGGCCGTCGCCTGCTGCCCACGCGCGTAGCGCCTGCCACGGCCGTGCCCTGCATACTGAAGCCGGGTTCCGAGCTGGTGGCCAAGGTCTATTTCACTGACCAGACGGAGCCTGAAGAGGTGCCCGTTGAGGATCTGGAGCAGTACGCCTGCATCGTCCTGCCGGGTCGCGAAAGTGACGAACTAGCCTTCCGCGCCGGTGTGCAGCGCATTGAAATCAGCATCCCCACGACGCTGCCGCCCAACGTCACACTGATCGATTTGCCGGGCCTGAATGAGGAAGAGGGGCGTACGGAGGTAGCCCGTCAAACCCTCGATAGCGCGGACAGCATCATCGTGGTACTTGCGGCCACGCAATTGCTGGCAGAGAACGAGCTGCAATTCATCGACAATTTGTGGTCACGCGGTCACCGCTCGCTGGTCTATGCCATAAACTTTGTCGACGGCCTGGAAGAGCACGAAGTGCGAACGGTTCGCGAGCGCTCGAGCGCCTTGCTGGCGCCGTATGGCGGTGTGTTAGGGAAGAGCATCTTCCTGGTGAGCGCGCGACAGGCGCTCCTGGCACGTGTCGCGGGCGAGGCAACGCCGCCGGAGAGTGGCATCCCAGAGCTCGAAGCTATCCTGCGGGCCCGTTTGGTTGATCGCGCGGAGCTGACCTGGCGTATCTCTCGGTTACGCCAGGTGCTGGATCGTCTTGAAAGTGACGAAGAAGACGCCGGCCGTGCCGTGCTGCAGCAACAACAGATAGTGCAGCGCATGCGTAGCGAGCTCGGCGGCATTGCGAGCCGCCTTGCCAAAGCCGAACGCATTTACGCCGAAGGCGATGCGGCGACCGCACACGACATGGCGATGCGACGACAGCGCATCGAGGACCATGCTGCGTTATTTGATGGGCGGTGGGCAGCCTTGGAAAACGACCTGCGGGAACGCTTCAAGCGAGAACCGTTGCCCTGGGTGTGGCAAAAAGCAGGCGAATGGCTGCGCGACGAGTTGATCCGAACCATTCGCGAAGTTCACCCGCAGGTGACGCCGCGACCGGAGGGGTATCTACGCATCAGCGTACCGCCGGGCTTGCGCGTGGGGCGCGACGCCCTGCGGACGTTCTATCTGAACGAGGCATCGAGGGAGTGGGAGCGGTTTACCGGGGAGGCGAGGCGAGCGCGCAGGCGCGAGCTGGAGGAGGCCCTCGCCGAGGCGGAGCGCGAGCATCGGCGCCAGTTGGAGAGCCGCGAGGCTACCTGGGCGCCGTTGGAAGCACGCCGCGCGGTACTCATGACCGCCATAGAGGCCGCCGGCGCCGGTACAAGGGAAGCACTGCAGCGGGCGATCGGCGCGGCAGAAGCGCTTCGCGTGGCCCTCGAGGCAATGGCCGACTAAGTCCGCAGGCGCAATGCCTAAGGGCGCCTGGTGTGCCGGTGACGCCGGCGCTCTCCGGCATCTGGACCGCCGCTCCTGATGACCTCCACAAGCAAGCGTGGATCATACATGTCAGGCCCAGGTGGGACCGGGGTGGGCTTCTGCTGCGGTTGCGACGTTTGGCTTGTCCCGTTTGGCTTGGTTATGTCGCGTGAACTAGCCTGGGGCAAACTGGCCATTCTGGGTACCCTCGTCTTTTGTGGAATACGCTTTCATTGTACTACAGACCTACAATTGCAGCGAGAATGATCGCGAGAAACACGACCTCGACAAGCAAACCACGGAGTGCCCGTTCGGTGAACAGGCTCTTATCATCTATCTTTTCCTGGTTCTGTGCATACTGATCAGTCATCGCACGAACCAACATCTTCTTGACCTGCCACTGTTTGTACTGTGGATCAGCGTATGAATAGAGAATCTCAGGACTTATTGTGATGAACTTCCGCACCATATATGCTTTCCACGCGAAGAATACAATCCAGAGGTATATCACCACCGCTATTGCCGCCAACCCGTGGATAATATCGATCGCGCTCACAACGACATGGAAATGATCCCACATAGGGAGCAGATGATACTTAGTCGCGTGACCTGCCAGCGCAACCTGCGCCCCAGCCACGCCGCTGGTCAGCAAGCTGGCAGAGCCGAGGACGAAACCGGCCTTGCCTTCAAGCATGTTGACACGAGACGACGCGTCTGCAAGGCTATCCTTGATCTCGTTGAATATGAGATCCAGGGTCTCTGGCTCAGTATCAACGGGGTTAGACAGCGAAGGACCCGCCAAAGTATCCCCCCGACTACCCCGGTTTACCTACTCGATTCTGTGTAGCTTCAGGAAGTTGGTACGGGCGCGCCGCATTACGGGAAGGCTGCCCATGATCACGACCGTGTCGCCGGGTGAGGCGTGGCCACCGGCTACCAATGCGTCCTGCAGGGTAGCGATCTGATCTTCGGTCGTGGGAGCGAACTCGCAGAGGAATGGCGTCACGCCCCACCAGAGCGCGAGCTGCTCGTAGACCGTCTCGTTGTCGGTGAACGCCAGAATTGGCACATCCGGCCGCTCTTTGGAGACCAGCTTGGCCGAAAGGCCGGATTGCGTGAACACGACCAGCGCACAAACCGCCGTGTTGGCAACCAGGGTAGCCGCGGCACGCGCCAGAGCATGCGCGTGGCTCCTGAAGTGATCAACCGGCTGGAGAGGCACACAGACCCCCTCGGCCGTGGTCACGATTCGTGCCATGGTCTGCACCGTCTGCACGGGGAATTGGCCCGCGGCGGTCTCACCGCTCAGCATCACCACGTCGGTTCCGTCGAGCACCGCGTTCGCCACGTCGCTGGCCTCGGCACGCGTGGGCCGTGGGTTGGTAATCATCGATTCCAGCATCTGCGTCGCGGTGATCACCAGGATGCCTGCAAGGTTTGCCTTACGGATGATCTCTTTCTGCAGGACCGGCACGCGCTCCAGGGCAATCTCCACGCCAAGGTCACCGCGGGCGATCATCACGCCATCGGAAATCTGCAGAATGGCGTCGAGACAGTCGAGGGCCTCGGGCTTTTCCAGCTTGGCGATTACCTGGATGGGCGCGGACGCCGCCTCGATACGCTGCCTGACCTCGACGATGTCCTCCGGCTTCCGCACGAAGCTCAACGCCACGTAATCGACGCCCTGGGCTATACCGAACTCCAGGTCCGAAAGGTCCTTCTCGGTGACGGCTGGGGCGCTCACCGCGACGCCGGGCAGGTTGATCCCCTTGTGCTCCTTGAGCAGGCCGCCATGGACAACCGTACAGATCACGTCCTGTTGGGTAACGCTTTCAACGTGGAGTTCCAAAAGTCCGTCATCGACCAGGATTGTGTCGCCAGATTTCACGTCATTGGGGAGATCGGCGTAGGTGGTCGACACGCAAGTCGCCGTGCCTTCCACTACTCGGGTGGTAATCGTCAGCTTGGCGCCATTGTGCAGCGGCACGGCATATCCGCCGGCAAGGGTGCCGGTGCGAATCTTCGGTCCCTGCAAGTCCATGAGGATAGCCAGCGGGCGCTGTAACTCCCTTGCAAGCCCGCGCGCCAGGGCAATCGCAGCCGCGTGGTCCTCCTGGCGGCCATGCGACATGTTCAGTCGAATGGCGTCGGCGCCCGCCTCGAGCAGGGCACGCAATACCTCGGGCGATCGGCTAGAGGGTCCAATGGTGGCAAGGATGCGGCATCGTCGTGCCGGCGCCGCACTCACCGCGCTGGACACCGGGGCGTGGTGGCAGGCGTCAAGCGCCCATCCCTACCCATTGGCTGCCGTCGGCGAAGATTTCCTTCTTCCAGATCGGCACAGTCTCTTTCAGGCGGTCGATGGCGAAGCGGCAGGCCTCGAAGGCAGCGCCGCGATGCGGCGTGGCCACGGCAATAGCCACGCTGGCTTCGCCAATCTCCAGCCGTCCAACCCGGTGCTCGATTGCAACTGAGCAGCCAGGCCAGCGCTCATCGATCTGTAGGGCAATGGCATCCATCTCGCTGACTGCCATCCGGTCGAACGCCTCGTACTCCAGGTACTGTACCGGCTTACCGGTTGGCGACGTCTCACGCACGACGCCGATAAAAAGCGCGATTGCCCCATGCCGGGCGGCGCCAACTTCAGCCTCGAGCGCCGCGACGTCGATACGCCGGTCCACAAGGCGGCAGCGCGGCGCTCCGCCGCTGACCGGCGGCAAAAATGCCACTTCGTCGCCATCGTGTAGCGGCGCCTCGCGACCGGCATATTCGCCGTTGATCGCCACGGCCGTGGAGCCCCAGAGCTGAGGCAGGCGGGGATGGTCGCCGACACACCGTTGCCAGAGGTCAGCGACGTCGCTTCCGTCGGGCAAATCGACTTCATCGTGGGACCGGCCGAGTTGCTCGCGGAAGTAGGCGAAGTAGCGCACTTGGATTCTCATATAGCCAGTATGCGGGCCAGTTCCGGGATCGGTCAACGCACTGAGTACCGAGCTCGCAAGCCAAATCGACTCAGAGCCGGCCTGGCACCCGGGTGTATCGCCCCAGCAAACAGTGCTCGCGTCGTTGGCAAACGATCGTTTGTAAAGTGCAACCTCACGCCAGGCCGGCTGCTTCGGCAACTGCCTGCGTGGTGGCGGGAATCGTCTTGAGTCCACCTGTGACGCTCATGGCGTAGTCGGGATCCTTGAGGCCGTTGCCCGTGAGGATACAGACCGCGGTGGCATCGCGGT
>JAQBPC010000341.1 GCA_028287725.1 Chloroflexota bacterium
CCTGGCCAAACGCCTGCTCGAAGAGAAGCTATTCGGCACGTTTGAAGAGGCCTACGCCTTCGCCGATAGTTTCTACACGCTCGCTAAAGCCGGCCCGCTCTCAAAGCATCTGCTCTGGGACTGGGAATAGCTCGCGGTTCCGAGCGAATATCCCTGCGACCGTCAGGCCGGCCGGGCGGGAAACACCTTTCCTGGATTCAGAATGCCAAGTGGGTCGAATGCGTCCTTGATTTGCCTCATCATGGCCAGCTCGACCGGATCCAGTGCGAGCGCGAGATACTCCTTCTTCAGCGAGCCAATGCCATGCTCGCCCGTGAGAGTGCCGCCGAGTCCCACGGCCACGTCAAATATCTCGCCGGCCGCTTTATTGACGCGCTCGACCTCTTCCGGATCATGCCGATCGAACAAAATGTTTGGATGCAAATTGCCGTCGCTTATGTGGCCGTAGACGGGAATGAGCAGGCCGTATTTGGCCGCGATGGCACGGATGGCAGTGAGCGCCTCGGGAATGGCGCTCCGCGGCACCGAGATGTCTTCGCCAAGCTTGGTTGGCCGGATACGCGCCATTGAAGCGGACACAGCGCGGCGTGCCGCCCAGAGCGTTGCACTCTCTTCCGCATTGGCGGCAAGCCGCACCTCGGTTGCGCCGCGCTCCGAGCATAGGCGTTCCACGTCGCGCAGCTCAACGTCCACAGCGCTTGGCTCGCCATCAAGCTCGATCAGCAAGATAGCCTCGGCGTCAACCGGAAGTCCCGCGTGTTGCCATTCCTCAACGCAGCGGATCGAATCCTGGTCCATTATTTCGATAGTAGCCGGAACGACCCCAGCATTGAGGATAATCGTGATCATTCTGCTGGCATCGTCGATGCGTGGAAACACCGCCATGGCCGTTCGCGTGGACCGGGGTTTCGGTATGAGCCGAATGATGATTTCGGTGATTACCGCCAGCGTTCCTTCAGAACCTACCAGCAGCTGTGTGAGATTGTAGCCGGTCACATTTTTGATCATCTTGCCGCCGGTCCGCATCAACCTGCCGTCCGCGGTCACGGCCTCCAGGCCGAGCACATAGTCCTTGGTGACGCCATACTTCAAGCCGTGCGGGCCACCGGCGCACATCGCAACATTGCCACCGATCGTGCTCTGCCGCTGGCTGGCAGGGTCCGGCGGGTAATAGAGACCGCGCGCGAGCGCCGCGGCGTGGAGGTCGGCGGTGACCACGCCTGGCTGCACCCGAACAAGCATGTTCACGTCGTCTAGCTCGAGGATGGCATCCATGCGTGTGGTCGCGAGAACAATTCCCCCGGAAAGCGGTACCGAGCCACCGGCCAGGCCGCTGCCGGCGCCACGCGTTACCACGGGGACATGCTCTTCCGTGGCCAGCGCGAGGATCGTTTGCACCTCGGCCGTGGTTCGGGGCAGTACTACTATATCTGGACGGTGCTCCAGGAACGTTCCGTCGTATGCGTATGACTGCAGATCTTCCGGTGCCAGCAGCGCACCTTCGGGCCCAAGTTGCTCGCTCAGGCGTTGCTTTGCCGATGGGGAGAGCACGCCGAAGTTGGCCGACGGAGGCGGACCGCCCTGCACGATATCTATCACCGACTTATCCTGTGCGCTCATACTGCCGTTCCACTTGCCTGTGCTGCCCATACCAATAACTTTGCCCGTCCGGCGTTTGCCACGACCGCGCGAGAGTTCCCTACGTCTTTGACTTGCGCTCCCGCGATCTAGCGCCCTTCCGGTAACTCTCCTCGAGTAACTGCGAGACCTGCTGCACGCGCACGGGAACTCCATAACGTCGCGCGCCGGCTTCAATTTGCATTAAGCAGCCTGGATTCGCGGACGTAACGACACGCGCTCCCGTTTCTCGAATGCGGTCCATCTTCTCGGCGAGGATAGTCTCCGCCATTGCGGGCTGCTCGATGTTATATGTGCCGGCGCTACCGCAACACCAGGTTGCGTCTCGCAATTCCACATACTGCAGCCCAGGGATGAGCTTGAGCAGGGATCGCGGCTGGCGGCCGATACCTTGCGCGTGACACAGATGACACGGGTCCGCATAGGTCACCTTTCGCCGAATCTCGCCACGCGGCATCACCGGCCCTAGCTCCACCAGGTATTGATGAAAGTCCTGAACCCGTGCACTGAAGCGCTTCGCACGCTCGGCCCAAACGGGATCTCCCTGCAGCCAATGTCCGTAATTCTTCATCACGGCGCCGCATGCCGCGGCATCGCTAATCACCATGGACTCGCCGAACGCTTCGTACGCGGCAATATTGCGCCTGGCAAGCTCCCGCGCCGCGACCATTTCGCCCGCGGTCTCGTGTGGCGCGCCACAACATCCGGCCCCTGGCGCCATGTGCACTGAACAGCCGTTGTGCGCCAGCACTCGCACCGATGCCCCCGACGCGCCGGCAAGCATCACGTTGTTGACACAGGTGAGATGAAACACCACCTCGGCCCGTTGGTCGCCAATCGCCGGAGTAGTTTCAGGCAGGCGCTTCCGTAGCGGCCGCGAGATGCGGCTTGGGAGCAGCGCTTCCATGAGCCTGGCGCGCTCGGGGAGGAAACGCAGCAGTCCGGAGGAACGCGCGAGCCACTGAAGGCCCGAACGGCTATACAGTTGGAGTGGCAGCGCGGCCGCCTCCATTTTGGCGTGGCTGGGGAGAAGCTGTTTGTACACAAGGTTGCGCGCTAGTCGCGCCAGTAGGCTTGAGTTTGATGTCGCGCGTAGATACGATTTGGCACGTGCCACGATCTCACCTGCGCTGACGTTGGTTGGGCACACGCTGTGGCAGGCCATACACTGCAGGCACAGATCCATGTGATGTGCGAAGTTCGGGTCGTCAAGTGCCAGCCCGCCTTCCACCATATTCTTGACCAGGGCAATGCGGCCACGTGGCGATTTGGTTTCGACGCGGGTTGGACGGTACGTAGGGCATACGGAAAGGCAGAGCCCGCAGCGAATGCAGTCTTCGAGCTCTGCAACGCCGGGGAGATCGAGAAGGCTGAGCTGACGGTCAGTCACCGGACTGTGGCCGGAACGTATTACACCAGGTGACCGGTTCTGCAAACGGGGACCTCAAATCCAGATGAGTTGGCAACCCGGTAATCGTATCATGCCCTGACCCCACATATGGCCGTTTTAACTTGGGATCACGTTCTCCATAGGGCCGAGACCGCGATGAAATAGGCCCATGCGCCCAAAAGTTGACATGGCCGCGCCTCAATGGGAAGTCAAGCAAGTTGGTACGATACATGTATGCAACCTGAGCAGTCTATGGTTTTCCCGGCATTCGATTCAGCGGCACTTCGCCGCGCAGCCGACGCCCTCCGAGCTGGGCAGGTCCTGGCCTTTCCTACCGACACGGTGTACGGAATCGGCGCCGATGTCCTGAGCACTGCAGGCATTGCCCGAATCTATGCACTCAAGGGCCGGGCGACGGAGAAGGCAATTCCCATCCTGATTTCCGATTTCGAACAGCTCGATCGCGTTGCGGCCGAGGTACCGCCCTCTGCAGCGCGCCTGATCCAGGCTTTCTGGCCTGGGGCTTTAACGGTCGTGCTACCGCGTCACGCGCGGGTGCCAGGTGAGATTGCACCCGGAAAGGACAGCATCGGCATTCGCATGCCGGCCCACCCCATAGTACGGAAGCTCATCGGTCTGGCTGGGGGCCCTATCGCATGTAGCAGCGCCAACCTTTCCGGGATGCCCGCAGCGGAATCGGCCGCAGCGGTAGCCGAGCAATTCCCGACTGGGCTTGCCCTCATTCTTGACGGCGGCCCCTCCAATAGCGGTGTGCCGTCCACAGTC
>JAQBPC010000351.1 GCA_028287725.1 Chloroflexota bacterium
GCACCTGATGCGGACAAATCGTGGACAAGCTTCCCATCAAACCAGCCGATGCTGGGACTCCCGTCGGCAGCCTGAAAGCGACATATTGCTGCCGTGGTCGGTACGCCTGATTCCGTCTGCATTGACATCTCCCGCGCTAACAAAGGTGCCGAATCACCAAATCACGCAAAAATATTTGTCATAGCCTTTGCCAATGCTCTCCGTCGTCGGTTGTGCGGAAGAGGCCGCCAACACGTGATAGGTAGACGGAGCCATCGGGCGATGTGGTGATGAAGGTAATGTTTGATGACGTCAGGCCGAGGCTGGCCGGTTCTTGCCAGCTCGTCCCATTATCGGTTGAGCGAAAGAGGTGCTGAAGCCCTGCGCACAACAAGGCATGCACGGTATGCGCACAGCCGATCACGATCGGATCCTTCATCTGGGCCGGAGCCAGCACTCGCCGCCAGGTCCGGCCGCCGTCTGTCGATCGTAAGAGTTGCGCAGTGGTACTGATGGAGCCGACGCCCGCAACGATCGTCGGTCCAGTCTTGCTCGCTACAGTCAGCACTGACGCGTCGTTCAGCCGCCGCTCAGGACCGATGAGGCTCCACGACGTACCGGCGCTGTTTGAACGGTACAAACCCGGTTTCCCACGGAGCGGCGACACGGCGGCTACTATAGAGCCGTTCGGCAGGGCCGCGAGCGCTTGCACACTCCCCTCAAAGGGAGGTGTGGATGCATCAGTTGGCGCCAGATGTGCGCCAGGTCCAACCGGCGCCCAGGCCATGCCGCCGTTGGTCGAACGATAAATTGGAACACCACAAACGAATGGTGCATGGTGCTTGGAGTTGATGACGGACAGCTCGTCAATGCAGGCGACAGCGGCATAGAGACCACTCGTCGTTCCTACCAGGGCGGTAACGTCGAACGACGTGCCGGGCAAGCCGTTACCACTGCCAAGCTGCCGCCAGGTCCTCCCGTCGTTGCCGCTCCGCAGGAGACCAAAGGTTGAGCCGATGCCGATACGCCCGATGCTTCCGCTACCAGCCAACAGCACATGTGGATGGAGGGGATCGCGGACGAAGTCTCCCATACGGTGCGTGAGGGGCTTGTCCAAGGCGGCAGCGAACCAGCAACGTCCCCCATCGATCGAACGCGCCATGTTCCCTTGGTCGGTCGAGCCGACGATTGTCGCCTGGTCAATGACCGTGAACCCGACCAGCGTTCCGACATGCCCGCATTGCGCCTGTAGCCCAGTCGCGATGGCGCTGCCAGGGATCTTCCAGCAGATGCCGGTCAGAAGCAGAGCGGCGGCCAGGGCAATTCGACGTTTGGCGGATCTGATTCCGCCAGCGCTTCGTTGATATGGCGGTTCGTGCAGTTTCATTGATCGCACATGCACGTAGAGCATCCAACACTATTTTTAGTCGAGATCATCGTGGTGATCAGAAACACGCCCGGTTTACCGGCTGCCAATGAGGACGCTTAAGCCCACGAGTGCCAGTACGATCGCGGCGAGCACCACAAAGGGACGTTCCTTAGCGCGTGCGAAGAGAACCAGTGCTACTGCCTCCCGGACTACCGGCGTCGCAATAAGCACAGCCAGGGCCAGTCCCACCACACCCGTACCCGTGCCGTGCTCTAATGAGTGCCTAAGAGCGCCGGCGTTTAGTCCTTTACCGCCGTGCTCCCCCTGTATCAGCGATAGGACGAATCCCACTACAAAGAGCGCCACGCTGACGCGTGCGCCATAGCCGAGCACCTTTCCAAGTACGGGGCTGGGATTTACCTTTGCCGCCACTAGGGTGTTGCCGTTCGGATTCCCGATGTCCGGATTAGTAGCCATCACGCAATCGCCTTCTGCGCCATCTCGACGATCGATAGACCGATTGCGATCAGGAAGAAGATGCGTAACATTTTTGGCGTAATCTTCGGTGCGACTCGCGGGCCGAGCGACGCACCAATAAATATGCCGAGAATCACAGGCGCGGCGAGAATTGGATCGACGTTGCCTCGTTGAACCTGAATTGCCGCGCTGGCGACCCCGGTGATGCCGATCATGAACGTGCTGGTTGCCGTGGCAATCTTGAGTGGCACGCCCATTAATGCAACCATGGCGGGAACTAGGACGATGCCGCCACCGACACCAAGCAAGCCGGAGACCACGCCGGCCAGTACTGAAATGACCAACCCAAGACGGATGTGTCCGATGGCATACGTGTCGCCGAGGCCCAGCCACTTAGCGAGCGGGTCAGCCGCGACGGTGCGTTCTTTCGAGCCGCGTAGCAAAGAAAATGCCGTGTAGACGAGCACTACGGCAAAGATGCCCGAGAGTACGCGCGGACTGAGGGTGCCGCCGAGCAACGTGCCGGCAATGGCGCCAATTACCGTCCCCGTTTCGAGCAGCATACCAAGCCGGACGTTTGGTACTCCTCGCTTGAGATACCCGCTGCCTCCAGCGCTTGACGTGGCGATTACCGCCACGATGCTTGCGGCGACAGCGCGATGGACCGGCATGCCAAGGGGGCCACTCAGCATCGGCGTTACGAACAGTCCGCCGCCCAGTCCGAGAAGTGATCCGAGAAGGCCGGCGACAATCGATACCAGGCCCGCGGCGATAATGTGCTCGACACTCACTCGATCGCCCCACCACCGTTACGATCCGCAGGCGCGTTGGCCGGAACCATGCTTGGGCGCCGTTGGGTCGACAAGGACGCAGCACAGCAGCGTCCGCCGGGGAGCATTAACATATCAGGTAGTGTAGCAAAGACAATGAGTGCGGCATGGTTCGCCGCGCCGGTCCACATCAGGCTTCGCGCCGAATGAAGGTTTGTCTACTCACCCCAGTCTTCTTCTTCTCGGGGAGCAAGCGCGAGGACGGGAGGATCGACCTGCAACAGCTCGAGCTCGGCGCCGCACTCTGGACACGTAAGGATTTCACCTTTGATTGCGGCGTTGGTCGTAATCGCAGCGGCACATTCTGGACATTCTGTGGTCATCTGTGAGTTTCCTTCCTTAGATTAAATACTATATCTATAGTGGGCCCGTCACGATGCCGTTGGCACGGCACGGTGAGATGTGGCGCCGACAGTGATTGCTAGCTCGTTGAGCACGCCGACAAGCACATCAATCGCGGACTGGTATTCAGACAGGCTGATATGCTCGTCCGGCGTATGATCGAGCGTCGAGTCCCCAGGTCCGTAGGCCAGCATCGGACATTGCCACGTTTGGTTGACTACGTTCATATCGCTCGTGCCGGTCTTGACGACGAAGCGCGGGTCGCCGCCCTGGTGCCTGATCGCCTGGATGAATGCGCGCGCAACTGTCGTGTTCTTCGCCACCCTTACGGAGGGCTCGTATGCCGCGAATTCCAGCTCGGCGTCAACGGTTAGCCCTCGCAATACCTCCTGCCATGCATCTCCGTCGAACCCAGGTGGCAGCCGAAACCCCAACTGCAGCGTCGCGCGCTCGCGCATGCCATCCGTATGTGAGCTCATGGATCGGATTGATGGCGAAAGGCGTTCAAATGTGTTCGGCGGCCGATCCCTGTTCGCTTCCGCGACCGCGCCGAGTACCGATTGCCAGTATTCTACCGCGGCTTCGCAGGCGCCCTGCCGGTCGGATGCGGTATGCGAGCTATCGCGCGTGACCGTGTAGCGGACGAGAAGCCTGCCCTTGTAGCCGACCGTGATCCTATCCCAGGCGCTGGGCTCGCCGATGATCGCGGCGTCCGGATTATACGCTTTCGCGATGTGCTTGGCGCCCGCGGAGCTTGCCGACTCTTCTTCGACGGCGCCGACGACGACGATGCGTCCAGCCAGCTTGACGCGGCTGGCAGCCGAGATAAAGGCGGCCAGCGGCCCCTTTGCGTCGACCGCACCGCGCCCATAGAGACGGCCATTCTCCACGCGGACAGGGATATTGCCGGGAACAGTGTCCATGTGTCCGAGGAGAAGCACGGTCGGCCCGGTGGTTGGGTCTCCACGCTCGCCGATCACATTGCCCACGCCGTCGACCCAGCTCCTGAAGCCACGAACGGCCATCTCGTCGCAGAGGAAGCGTGCAACCTCCCCTTCCCGACCAGATAGGCTTTCAATGCGGAGCATGGTCTCCAGCAGCTCGACGTCATCCATTGCGCGCGTCCGCCTGACCGGGCTGCCACAGACGTAGCGCCTGTTCAATCGTCGCCACTGCTTGCTGTACCTGTTCTTCGCTGATGACGAGCGGCGGCAGCAGCCTTAATGTGGTGCTACCGGCCTGCAGGGCCAGGATTCCGCGCTCTTGCAGCGCGTTGAGTGTCGGTCTGACTCGGTCCCTTAGCTCGATGCCGATCATCAGACCCAGCCCACGTACTTCACGTATGACAGGAATATTGAGCGCCCGCAGCTGCTCGAGCATGGCCGCACCTGTCACTGCGGCGCGGTCGGGTAAGCCCTCCTCTTGCAGCACGCCTATCGTCGCGATACTCGCCGCGCATGCCAGCGGATTCCCGCCGAACGTCGAGCCATGCAGTCCAGGTCGCAAGCCGGTTATGCGGGGGCCGATTGCGACCGCGCCGATTGGAAAGCCACCCGCCATCGATTTCGCGACGCATAGCAGGTCGGGGACGATTGACTCATGTTCGCACGCAAACATGCGACCGGTACGGCCGAATCCTGTCTGGATTTCGTCGACAATCAGCATAGCGCCGCGCTGCCGGCATAGCTCCGCGACGGCAGCCAAGTAGCCTGGACTCGCGGGCCGCACGCCGCCTTCACCCTGAACAACTTCAACGATTACAGCGGCGGTTGTGTCGCTAATGGCCTCTTCCATGGCTGCAAGTCGGTCGTATGGTACGAACGTCGTACCAGGCACAAGTGGCTCAAAAGCCTGTCGGTATTGTGGTTCCCAGGTTGCGGACAGCGACCCCATGGTTCGACCATGGAAGCCTCGTTGCGTCGCGACGACACCTGTTCGCCCTGTTGTCAGGCG
The DNA here is from genome assembly GCA_028287725.1 of Chloroflexota bacterium. Lineage (GTDB taxonomy): Bacteria > Chloroflexota > UBA5177 > JANWHV01 > JANWHV01 > JANWHV01. The sequence continues at coordinate 4,951 of JAQBPC010000351.1, forward strand.
CGCGAACTTGAGGGCAGCTTCGTTTGCCTCACTGCCGGAGTTGCAGAGAAAAAAGCGTTCGAGCCCAGCTGGAACAATCGACGCGAGCAGCTCAAGCAGCTCCGCCCGCCGGTCGTTGTAGAAGGCCTCCTGGCATGCGACGAGCGTTCCTGCCTGCCTGGCAATTGCCGCCGTCACCGCTGGATGTGCATGGCCAATGTTGGCCGTACCGTAGCCGGCCGTACAGTCTAAATAGCTCTTGCCAGTGTCGTCCCATACGACGGCGCCCTCGCCTCGCACGATGGTAACGTCGCGCTTCCCGTAGACGCCGCTGGTATAACGTGCCTCAACGTCACGGCTCGACGAGCGCACGGCCGGACCTGCCGTTACAGCCATTGCGCTACCTCCAGCTCAATACCCCTGGTAAGAGTGTCGGTCAAATGCCCAAATTCTTGTTCGTGTGGGTGTAGCACGCTCATACTGCCCCCGAGTTAGCTAGCGCGCTGGCCGACGGTTGCTGCGATTCAGTCCTACCGCCCGGTCCCTGGCGGACTACTGTGCCATTCCCCTCAAGCGCATGCCGGATTGGCGATGTCCCAGTACCACTTGCCAGAATCACGCGTGACACTCCACCTTCGATGCCCTCGCGCGCACCCAACAGCTTCTTTTTCATGCTTCCATGCGCGTATTGCATTGCCGCGTCAAACGAGGCGATCGTTACATCGGTCACCAGGGTGGTCGTGTCGTGCCGGTCACGAAGAAGGCCCGGGACGTCGGTCAGGATGACCAGATCGGTGGCCTCGAGTGCCACGGCAACGGCAGCAGCCGCGCGATCACCATCGATGTTCATCGCTTCGTTGTCGAGGCTAAGCGCGGGCGGACACAACACCGGCAGGTAGCCTCCCGCCAGCAGCAAATGCAAAAGGTGGGTGTTGACGGACGTCACCTTGCCGGTGTGGTCGTCCCGCAGCACCATGCGCTTTTCGCCTTCGACCACGGTGACGGTCGACTTTCGCGGCCCGCGAAGCACGCCGCCATCAACGCCTGAAAGGCCGACTGCCGGCACACCTAGCCGTTGCAAGGATTCCACCATGTTGGTATTTCGCCGGCCGGCGCAGGCCATCGCCAGAATCTCGATCGTCTCGCGATCGGTATAGCGGCTCGTCATGCCGTTTGGGTGCCGCACAAATCGCGCGGGGTGCCCCAAGCGCTCGCCCAATTCAGATGTTT
>JAQBPC010000359.1 GCA_028287725.1 Chloroflexota bacterium
CCGACGGCCGACAGGTCTCATGGCCTATGTGACCTTTCGTCCCCAGGCAGCGGTTCACCATTGACCGCTCAGCGTCGAAGGTGGTTCAACAAAGCGCCAATCCTATGCGGTCGTCTTCCAGCTCAAGGACGGCACCCAGGTCAACCGCGGCTATTGGCCCGGAAGGGGGGTTGCGCGCCGCGATCGGGCAGTAAATGGAGTGCCCAACGGGTCATCGCAGGGCGTCGCAGACAGTGTCGCTCCACCCTGCTCACCTGCCAATCTATCCGTTGACGCGTGACAGGTAGGCCTCCGATGCCCGGTCGCCGGCAACCGCCTGTGGTGCAAATACCTTGTCGAGCTGCGCAAGCTCTTCCGAGGTCAGCGAGATGTCGGCCGCGGCAGCGTTCTGCTCCAAATTGCTCGGGCGCCGCGTGCCCGGAATGGGCACAATATCGGGCCCCTGGTGCAGCAGCCATGCCAACGCCAACTGCGCCGCCGTCACGCCCCGTGCCGCGGCCATTCGCTCCAGCTCGGCCACCAGTTGCAGGTTGCCCTCAAGGTTATCTCCCTGAAACCAGGGAACCGTCCCCCGAAAGTCTTGCTGCACGTGTTCAGGTCGCTGGATGGCTCCTGTGAGCAGGCCCCGGCCGAGCGGGCTATAGGCGACGAAGCCGATCCCAAGCTCTCGCGTCGTGGGTAAGATCTGCCGTTCAGGCTCGCGAGCGAAGAGAGAGTACTCGGTTTGCAATGCAGTAATAGGGTGAGTCCCGTGCGCTCGGCGGATGGTTTCCGGCGCCGCTTCGGATAGGCCGAGGTGGCGCACCTTACCCGCCGTTACCAGATCGGCCATAGCTCCCACCGTTTCTTCGATCGGTGTGGTGGGGTCGACCCGATGGAGGTAGTAGAGATCGACGTAGTCGGTACCCAGTCGCTCCAGACTGGCATCGATGGCCTGCCGCACATACTTCGGACGCCCGAGTCCGTCCCTGCCGCCGGCCCCGAACTTCGTAGCTAGCACCACGTCCGCACGCCGGCCAGCGATGGCACGGCCCACCAATCGCTCACTGTGGCCGTCTCCGTAGATGTCGGCGGTATCGATAAAGTTCATTCCCAGCTCAAGGGCGCGGTTAAGCGTGGCAACTGACTCTTGATCGTCGACGGTACCATACACTTTCGGTGCAATCACCATTGCGCCGAACCCAATCGCCGACACGGACGGACCCCTTGAGCCAAGCGTTCTGCGTGTGATCATGCTTCGTTCTCCTCGTGACTTCTGATGCCCCAATCCGCAGCAGCTAGAACAGGGGCCCTCCGGGGAACAGCAGGCAGCCCCGGCAATCTTAATTTACAGCGTGGAAATTCTGCAGAGTCCGGCCCGCGACGGTAACCGTGCGGCCCGCAATCTTATCAAATTGAAGCGCCCATACCGTGCTCTGGTCGAAAGCCCCAATATCTTGAAGGTAACACCAAGTGGCCGAATGAGACCCGAAGCGCTCAGATCAATATGGGATGAGGATTCGCCCTGGCCTCGAATGGCAGAGCGGTGCTCGCCGGTTGCGGCTCGCCTGCAGGCAGAGCCGAGGTGGCGGGATCCTATGGCTTGTGGGTGACCGCTGGATGAATGTAACGGTCGCCGCGCAATAGTGACGCAAGGGCGGCAATCGCCGACAGTCCGGCGGCTGCGGCGAGAACGGGTTTAATTTGGCGTTGTGCGACATCACGTCAGCAGATCTGCTTAACTGCCAGCTATGTCGAGTCGACGATGTATCAGTTACTATGTCGGAACACGACAATCCGTATTTGATGCGATGAACTTGCGGATCCTTGCCTCTGCTAATTGCTTAAGACCGTCACTCAATAGCCACTGGGGACGGTGACATCACCGGGCCTCGGCGGCTCCGTGCAAAGCAGCGGCTCAGGAGCAGGGCGATTGATATGGGTTGCCGTGTTCAGCGGTGGTCGGCCGGCCAGGTCCCCGTTACCTGACGGAGAATGGCAAACTCCCCGATATGATACGCGATGTGATCCGCCACGAGCAGGAACTCGCGCAGCGGCGTCTGCCCGCTCCCGTGCGGGATTGGGGCGTTGAGGTCTAGCGTCGGGTCCTCGACCATGCGCTGCAACGTGGCCAGGTCTCTATGGAACCCGTCGACCGTCTCCTGCCACTGCGCAGGAGTGGCAGTCGCATCGCGTGCGGGCCAATAGTCATCCGGCCAAGCGCGGTCGCGATACTTCGGGTCGGTTATGAACTCCAGGATGTCTAGTTGGGTCAGGCGCATGTGCTCAATGAGGTGCCACGGTGTGTATGTGCAGTGGGGGATCAGCGCATTCATGCTCTCGGTAGGAAAGCTCGCCACGGCGTCGTCAAACGACATATGGGCATTCCCGCCGCGTAACAATTCCAGCACTTGACGTCGGATTTCGCTCTCGCCAGTCATGTGCCTGCCTTACTAACGATAAGTCTAGCAGACGTCGAACGAGTGGCCTCAAGTCGCGACTATTGACCGGGGACGATAGCGGGATCCGGAGAGCCTGCCCGGCAACGACCACGCGCCGACGCCCACCCTATATTAACTTGACAGTTAATTAACCATATGTTGAAATAAAGTTATGAAGACGCGAAGCGTGCTGATTGAGCAAGCACCGAGGGCGCCGGTAAGTGTGATGGGCCAACCCTGCCCAGTCTGGCACACCGACCTTTCGTCGGATTTGCTCGAGGAGCTAGGGGTACGCTCGCCAGTTGAAGGCCTTGGCTGGGAGACATGATGTTAGGAGAGGATCAGCTCGACGCCACCTTCACCGCCTTGGCGGACCCTACCCGCCGGGCGATTTTGGCTCGCCTGGCGAAAGGGGACGCCGCGGTGAACGAGTTGGCAACGCCCTTCGACATATCCCCTCCGGCAATCTCCAAGCACCTCAAGGTGCTCGAACGCTGCGGGCTCATCTCGCGGACTCGGCACGCCCAGTTCCGGATCTGCCACCTCGAGCAGGAGGCATTTGACGCAGCGGTGAGCTGGATCGAGGAGAACCGACGGATCTGGACGGAACGATTCGACAAACTTGACGAGCACCTACGCGACATCCAACGAACACCTTCTCGGAGAAGGAAAGGAAAGGCAAATGAGTGACCAGACGTCGGTGGCGCACGAGCTTTCATACGCTCGTGTCTTCGATGCTCCGAGAGAGCTCGTCTTTCGCTGCATGATCGAACCGGAGCATCTCACCCATTTCTGGGGACCCATCGGCGTACGCACGCCCCTCGAAAACATCGCGGTCGACCCGCGTCCGGGTGGCGTGTTCGAAACGGTCATGGTCAACGATGCCGATGGCAGTCAGTACATGATGCGGGCGGTCTATGTCGAGGTCGTGGAGCCGGAGAGACTCGTGTGGACCGAGGCGCTATCAGGGGTGACCACCACTTCGACCTTAGTGGACCTCGGGGACGGCCGCACCGAGGTCCGCATCCGTCAGACCAATGTGCCTGAGGCATTTCGCAGCCCTGAGGCACAAGCCGGCTTTTCGACGTCGCTTGATCGCTTTGCCGCATACCTCCGGCAGCTATCAGGCGATTCCGAGCGATAGTTTGATGACCATGCCCGAAATGCCGTCGAAGTCAATGAAACGAGCGTGTTAAGGGAGACAAGCATGAACACAACCAGTTCACATGATGGCACGACGATCGCGTACGACAAGCAGGGCGAGGGACCGGCTTTGCTATTGGTCGATGGTGCACTGTCCGGGCGTTCGGGCGGCTCTAAGCCGGAACTGGTCAACCTTCTCGCGCCGCATTTCACGGTCTACAGCTATGACCGTCGAGGCCGAGGTGACAGTGGTGACACCCTACCCTATGCGGTCGCGCGCGAAATCGAGGATATCGAGACGCTGATCGACGAAGCCGGCGGCACGGCGTCCCTCTACGGTCACTCGTCAGGGGCATCTCTTGCGCTCGAAGCGGCCCTAGGGCTCGGAAGCAAAGTCAAGAAGCTTGCCATGTACGAGGCTCCGTACAACGACGACCCTGAGGCCCAGCGAGCTTGGGGGGAGTACATCAAGCACCTGACCGAGGCCTTAGCCGCCGATCGCCGGGGCGATGCAGTGGCGCTGTTCATGATGTATATCGGCATGCCCGCCGACCAGATCGATGGTATGCGTCAGACGCCTTTCTGGCCAAGTCTGGAGGCAATCGCGCCGACGCTTGCCTATGACCATGCCGCCATTTTGGGCAAGTACGCCTCGGTACCTATCGAACGAGCAGCGCGCATCCTTGTGCCGACACTCGTGATGAATGGTGGCGCGAGTTATCCCTTCATGTATGAAACGGCCCGAGCGCTTAGCCAGGCAATGCCTAATGCAGAGCTGTGTACTTTAGAAGGCCGAAGTCATGACGTGAGCCCGCGAGTTCTCGCGCCCGTCCTGGTGGAGTTCCTTGCTTCGTGACCCGCCAACGTCGCCTCGCGCGGGCCCGGGCGCCGGCAATCCGTCTTGCCTACGCATTGCGCCTGAGCAGAGATCCTGGGCAGCGGCTCGGGTCGCCGCAGGGAGAATGTCGCGCTGACCACGATTGCACACGATTGTCTGCTGATTCAGCCGACTGTCCTGAGCACCGAGACCGAGACAGCTAGGCTACGCCTTGCAAATCCCGCTTCGCCCTGGACAAGGACAGTGGCCGCAGGTGATCTGTATACACGAGGTAGCGACTTGCACGCCCGACCTCCCCATTCTAGCAACGAAGTGTGATACGAATGAAACAGTCAT
>JAQBPC010000559.1 GCA_028287725.1 Chloroflexota bacterium
CCAGGCCTGATCGAGGAACTACAGCGGCCGCGCGCACGCGCGCCTACAGCTGGGAACAGCCCTTGGATCGCGTGGTGCTGGCCCTTGGTCGCTCGCCTTGGGGTTTCGCGGGCTATGGCCGCCCGCGGGGGATCCTGCACATCTTCCGGTTGGTCGAGCTACTGTTGGAGCGAAAACGACCGCTGCGCCCGTTGCGCGCCGGGGGAATCGTGCGGTATGAGATCGCGCCATTGCCTACCAGGACCGTCCCGCTGCGCGGCCAGGCGCCTGTTCGGCGTGGGGAGACGGTCGTCATCCTGCACTTCGATAATCGGATGCTCGCGTCTCTAGCCGAGTCGGCGACGAATATCCAGGCGCTGACCTGGCGCCTGGTACGCCTGGGGGCCGGTGATCTACGGGTACTCGCCGATATGTCCCGAAGCGGCGCCTTGCCACAGGGTGTACGGGCGGTTTGGGCCGAGACCGTGTTTTACCAGGCACTTCCACGTGTGGGTTTTACAATTCGCCCTGCGCCACGGACGATTCGTACCCTATTCGCTCGCCTGTTCATGCTGTGCATATTGGCTATATACGGCCATCCCGGGCAACTACGCCGTGGCAGATCGCTAGAGCATCTCCAGCTCGGCGAGGCATGGATGAGCCTGGACGAGCTGCAGCGACGCTTTCCGTCTCGTGCAGCCGCGGCGCCCTCCACGGAAGCTCTTGCGGATGTCTGATCGCGCTAGGGCTTTAGCGCGCGCCCTGTATGCGCCAAACCAGGATGCCGCTCGCGCCGGCACAGACCGCGGCGCCGAAGAAGAGTGCGCCGTAGCTGACTGATTTCCCGAACGGCGCAAACACCTGCAGCACGGCGCCACCGATGAGCGGCGCTGTTGCCTGCGGCAAGTTGGTGGAGAGGCCCCACAAACCGAGATCCTTTGCGGCGAAGCCTTCGGTGGGCAAGACATCGACGGCAAGTGCCCAGTCCACCGCCATATACGTGCCCAGGGCCAGGCCAAAGACGATGCCCAGGCTGAGCACCACGTTCAGCTGATGGAAGAACGCGAGCCCGAAGAGCGCGGCAGCCATCAGCGCGCTGGCGAAACTTACCAGGATCTTGCGGCCAATTCGGTCCGACAACCATCCGGTAATCACACCGCTGACAAGCGCCGCGACGGTTGCCGCTCCTGCCAGCGCGGCGGCGCCCTGCACGAACTGCGTCACATGCACGACGTCTCGCACGTAGAATGCAACAAAGGTAAAGAGGGTGTAGAGCGCGATCATCATCATGGTGCGCGTGGCAAACACCCAGGAGAAGTCGGGGTGGCGCCAGGGCTCGATCCATAGCGCCCGCCACGTCTGTTCGAGCGGCCGCGCGGCACGACTGACAGGGGTGTCGGGAATGGCAACAGCGGTTATCAGGGCGCCTACGGCGATCAAGGCAACGGTTATCAGATAAAAGGATGCGACGTGTCGTGGGGCTATCACAATGGCCGCCACGCCAAAGCTCACGATGGTGCCAAGCATGCTCATGGCGCCCAGATAGCCCGAAGCTTCACCGTATTGCTGGGGTGGCACCTGGTCGGGAATATATGCCTGGTATGCCGCGCCACTCACGCCACTGCCGAGGCTGGCCAGCAGGAAGCCGATGAACAGCAGTGGAAGGGTGGTCGCCACGGCCATGAGGATGAGCCCACCGACGTCCACGAGTGCGCCGCCAACCAGGTAGGGACGGCGACGTCCCCACCGGCTCGACGAGAGATCGCTCAGCGCGCCTGCTACCGGCTGCACGACCATCGTGATCAGGCCGGCAGTGCCTCCCAGCACGGCCAGCAAGCCGGTGGCTTGCGCATCGGTGCTCAGGTCCGATAGCTGCGAGGGAAGGGCAACGCCCAACAGTGCTCCACCATGGAAGCTGAGCGCGCACCAGTACGCGGCGACTAGCAATTGCTGCCGCGACGTCAATTCGCTATCCTTGGCGAAGCGGTCCGTTCCAATCCCCAGAGCGTGCATTTCCACGATCCAAGAGACATCTTGTTTTGCTAAGGTTGAGGCGGGCGACGGCGACTCCTGCCACGCCAACCGCGTTCACGCTGCTGCCTGGGCAGCGCCGCGGGTATGGCGATTGCCCGGGGGTCCACAGTGCGCACGTATAGGGCGAGGGTATCCGTGCGGTGGTAATTGCGCAAGCGAAATGAGCGGATAAAGGGTGTAACAGAGGAGGTAGCTCATGGGTAAGGTGCTGTATTCGGTCACTATGTCGCTGGATGGCTTCATCGCCGGCCCAGGTGGTGACATGTCCTGGTTAACCGAGTACCTCGGGCCCAACCCGACGGTGGACGAGCTTATCGGCAAGATCGGCGCTCTTCTCGTCGGCAACCGCACCTTTCGCGGCGACGATCCGCACAAGGGCACGAGCAAGGAAGGCAAGGCGTTTGGCGGGGGTTGGAGCGGACCACAGTTCGTGCTCACCCACCACGCCCCCCACACGCCGGTGCCGGGTACCACCTTCGTCGGTGACCTCGCCAGCGGACTCGCCGCGGCCAAAGCCGCCGCGGGCGACAAGTACGTCAACGTCATCGGCGCCGAGGTCGCCCGGCAGTGCCTCGAGGCGGGAATGATCGACGAGATCCTCGTGTGCATCGTGCCTGTGTTGCTCGGCGACGGCGTCCGGCTGTTCGATCACCCGGGCGGCGCCACCGTCAAGCTCGAACGCCTCAGCCTGACCCAGGCGCCGCAGGCGACGAACCTCTGGCTGCGCGTCGTCAAGTGAGCAAAAGGCTCATGTGCTATATCAACTGCGCCAGCAGGTCCGGGCGGTTGCTGGTGACGCCGTCCACCCCGGCCTGTCGCAGGGCGCGCATGGTGGGGAGATCGTCGACGGTCCAGGTAAGCACCGGCAGGCCGGCGCGGTGGAGGCGCTCGACGACGCGGGGCGCCGCCAGCCGATAGTCCAGAGCCGCTGTGTCGGCCATAACCGCTCGTGCCGCCGCGATGATGCTGCCTGCTTGACCGCGCGCGCCTGCCGCCGTGTGGCGTGCCAATAGATATTTGTGCGCGTGTATCCACGAGGCGCCGATGCTCACGGCGAGGCGTACCGTTGGCGCCAGCTCGCGAAATGCTTTGAACGTGACTCGCGCGTTGCCGGACAGCAGCGTGTCTTCGCGCTTCCCCGCGCGCGCTATGGATTTAAGCAGCGCGTGCGCCAGGTTATCCACCTTTTGGTCGATATTGATCAGTGCGCGGCCTCGGACCAATGCAAGCACCTCATCCAAGGTGGGGATACGCTCGCCGCCTCCCAGGTCGATAGCCCGTAGCTCTGCCAGGCTACTGGTACTTACCCGGCCCGGACGGCGAGTGATGCGCTTGAGCTCGTCATCATGGAATACCACCAGGGTGCCATCCGCGGCCGGGCGGACGTCAATCTCCACCATTTCCACGCCGTATCGCAGGCCCGTTTCAATGGCGCGGAGCGTATTCTCCAACTCCAACCCTGCTGCGCCGCGGTGAGCGATGCGGAGGAATTTGTGGGATGGCCGGATCCCCGCGCCCGGGACCCTGGTGTCGTCCTCATTCGAATACGGACGGCTGCCTTTATTCATATTTGCGTCGAAAGGTTCCGGATGCAATGTCTTTCCAGTCCACTTGAAGCCCTCTCCAGCGAATCTATGGTAGCAAGCCTATTCGCTACGAAGCGCGGGTCAAGGCCACACAGTCTGGATTGCATGG
>JAQBPC010000482.1 GCA_028287725.1 Chloroflexota bacterium
CTCCGCGATGAGGCGACGAATCTCCGCGATTTCAGACGCCTCCAGCAAGCTGAAATCCTTCTGACGCAGCACTTCTGCCGCACTGAAAGCGGCAATGGTATCCACTTCGCCGGGCTCGCCGGCATCAGTGTTTGCGTCTGCCTCGGACTCGGGCATGTCGACGAGCAACTGTACGGGACGGCCATCGGCGATCTGCTCGCCACCTTCCGCCGAATCACCTTCGTTCTTCAGGAGATCCGACTGCATGTCTTGCGCGGCAGTTGGCAGGTGAGGATGAACGCGCTTCAGCCAGAAGCGGTTGAACAGTTCGGCGAACAATGGTTCCTCAGCGTGCCGGGACAAGAAGATGCAGCGTGCCGCGCTATAGAACTCGCCGATGTCGGTGATGGTAAAACTGTCGGCGGCTCGGCAAAGGTCCAGGACTTGCCCTGTGGTCACACGGAGGCCCGACGCTCGGCAGAGGCGGCCAAACTCTAGCAGAGCAGACGTGAATCTGCCATCGGGTTGGGGGTCCTGCACGTTTGCTTCGAGATCGTTAGCGTACCGCGACATGTTAGGCGCCGGACCGTACCTCGGCTACCAGCGAGCGTGCGGTGCCGCCACGTACTTTATGCAGGTCCTCCTCGTACTTCAGAACACAGCCGAGCGTCTCCTGTACGATCTCCACATCCAGGTCAGCCTGACCAAGTGTCACAAGCGCGCGTGCCCAATCGATGCTCTCCGCCACGCCAGGCTGCTTGTAAAGATCGAGAGTACGAAGCCGGTGCACAAACGCGCTCACCTGTGCTGCCAGCACATATGGCGCGCCGGGTACGCGAAGGCTGATAATCTGTCGCTCTTTGTCCACGGTCGGATAGTCGATCCAGTGGTAAAGGCAGCGCCGCTTGAGCGCGTCGTGAACCTCGCGTGTGCGATTAGAGGTCAAAATTACCATCGGCGGCGTGGACGCGCGGATGGTGCCCAATTCTGGAATAGTGATTTGGAAATCCGAGAGTAACTCCAGCAAGAACGCCTCGAACTCGGCGTCAGCGCGGTCAAGCTCGTCGATGAGCAAGACGGGCGGAACCGTGTCCGGATGCTCAATGGCTTGCAACAGGGGTCTCTTGATCAAAAACTCGGACGAGAAGATGTCTTTCAGCGATTCCCGGTCCGCGCGACCCTGAGCTTCGAGAAGCCGTATTTCGAGCATTTGCCGGGCATAGTTCCACTCGTACACCGCTGTGCTGACATCCAGGCCCTCATAACACTGCAGCCGGATCAGGCGTGCGCCGAGCATGTCGGCCATAACCTTCGCCACTTCAGTTTTGCCTACCCCTGCTTCGCCCTCGAGTAGCAAGGGCTTACCAAGCTGGCGGCCAAGATGGAGCGAGACGGCAAGGCTCCGGTCGGAGACATACGAATGTGCCAGCAACGCTTCCTGTAGCGCCTCTATAGTGGCCAGCGAAGGACGGGTGGATGGCCTCCCCCCTTCCTCGCGTGATACTCCTTGTTTTGCTTCCTCGGTCATGTAATCCTCAAGACTTGGTGGCCGCACGACCGACAGCGCGCTGGATGCTCCGTCTGGCTATGACCTTGGCCAAATGTTCCCTATAGCTCTCATCAGCGTGCAGGTCTCCAATCAGATCCACGCCTTCTACGGCGTGTTCCGCCGCGGCGGCAATGGTCTGATCATCGGCACGCTTGCCCTGCAAAGCCGCTTCGACGCCGCTCGCCCTGGTAGCCTTACTCCCAACGCCAGTGATCGCGATTCGGGCTCTGGCGACGGTGCCGTCGGCCGCGAGGGTTATAACAGATGCGACCCCGGCGATCGCATAGCCCGAAGCGGCGTTGGCGAACTTTTCATAGGCTGAGCCGGTTCGAGGGCCTTCTGTTTGTACCCACACGCTGGTCAGCACTTCATCCGGCTCCAGAGCGGTGGTCATCATGTCGAGAAAGAGATCATCAGCGGGTATGGTGCGCTCTCCATTTGGACCCTGAACGGTCACCGAACCGCCGGCCGCAAGGACTGCCGCCGTCATATCCGCGGCTGGGTCGCCATGAGCGAGCGTTCCGCCGATTGTGCCCCGGTTCCGCACCTGTTGGTCGCCAATGTGCGCCGCGGTCTCCGACAGAAGAGGGCACAGGCGCTGGACGAGCTCAGAATCCTGGATTGCCGTCTCGGTGGTCGTCGCACCAATTCGCAGACCGCCGTCCTGCTCGGAAACGCCGCTCAGACCGGCAATACGGCCGATGTCGATCACAAGTGGCGGCTGAGCAAGCCGCAGCTTAAGCATCGGAAGAAGGCTATGACCTCCCGCGAGGATCTTCGCCTCCCCGCCGCTCTCGGCGAGCAAGCGGATCGCCTCCTCTACCGTCGTCGGCGCCTCGTATTCGAATTCAACTGGAAACATGCATCATCCTCACTTTGGCTGCTGTAGAGCGTGCCATACGCGCTGAGGTGTGATCGGCATCTGGAGGTCCCGAATGCCGAGATGGGACAACGCGTCCACGACGGCGTTTGCGACGGCCGGCGTTGAGGCAATTGTCCCCGCTTCGCCAACGCCCTTAGAACCAAAAGCACTAATTGGCGAGGGGGTTACTGTCCGGTCCAACTCGAAATTCGGTAGATAGGAAGCCCTGGGCACGGCGTAATCGATCATGGAGCCGGTCAGTAGATAGCCAAACTTATCGTAGACAGCACCCTCGAACAGCGCTTGCCCGATGCCCTGGGCAATGCCACCCTCCAACTGGCCGTCCACAATCATGGGATTCACTACGGGGCCCACGTCGTCGACCGCCACGTAGCGAATAATGTCCACGTGGCCGGTGTCGGGATCGACGTCGACCACGCAGATATGGGTTCCAAATGGAAACGTACAGGAAGGCGGATCGTAGTACGTGGTCGCTTCGAGCCCGGCTTCCATCCCAGCAGGCACGCCAGTGTTCAACCAGGCGGCAAAGGCAATCTCCGCAAGGGTCTTGCTACTACCCGGAGCGCCCTTTACCGAAACCGATCCATGGTCGAACTCGACGTCTTCGGGAGCGACTTCAAGTAGATTGGCGCCTATTGCCAGGATCTTTTCCTTGATTTTTTGCGCGGACTTCTGGAGCGCGGTTCCACCCACCGCAAGGCTCCTGCTGCCATAGGTACCCATGCCGAACGGCGCCCCGGCAGTATCGCCGTATTTAATCTCGACATCTCCCATGCCGACGCCGAACTCATCAGCCACGATCTGTGCGAACGTGGTCTCGTGACCCTGGCCATGCGAAAGTGAGCCGGTAACCGCGGAGATTTTACCGGTTGGTAGTACGCGAATCTCCGCGCTCTCGTACATTGGACCGCCCCAGCCCTGCTTCTGAATCCATGAGGATGGGGCCAGTCCGCAGACTTCGACATACGACGAAATACCGATACCCATAAGTCTACCGGCTTTTCGACCCTCCTCCTGCTGAGCTCGAAGCGCTGAATAATTGACATGATTCAGCGCGCGATCCAGGGTGACTGCATAATTGCCGGAGTCGTAAGGCAGCATGCCAAGGTCGGGAGGCGTATAGGGGAACGCGTCAGGCGGTATGAAGTTTTTCCGCCGAACGTCGACAGGATCCATGGCGAGCTCATCCGCCAGCAAGTCAACCATGCGCTCGACCAAGTACGTAGCTTCCGGCCGCCCGGCGCCACGATACGCGTCAACCATGGCCGTGTTGGTGTAAACGCCATCCACTTCTACCCAGATCGCGGGAATGCGATACGCTCCTGAAACCATTCTGCCAAACAGAGCAGTCACCACACCGGGAGCGATGGTCGAGGGGTAGGCGCCAAGGTTCGCCAGCGACTTGACGCGAAGACCGAGCATTGTGCCGTCGCGGCGGGCAGCTAACTCGATGTCCTGGGTTTGGTCCCGCCCATGCTGAGTGGCGACGTAATTCTCCATCCTGGTCTCGACGAATTTCACCGGAACGCCGAGGTGCTTCGACGCCCAGGCCGTGAGCGCCATGTCGGCATACAGGAAAATCTTGGAACCGAATGCCCCACCAATCTCCGGAGCAATGAGTCGTAGTTTGTGTTCGGGAATATCAAGCACGAACGCGGACAAGAGAATCTTATGCACGTGGGGGAGCTGGCTTGTCACCCACAGTGTTGTTTCCTCCGTGCCGGCATCGTAATTTGCCAATGTGCCGCGTGTTTCCAATGGATTCGGAATCAAGCGTTGATTGTAAATGTGATGCTTGACGACAACTTCGGCGTTTGCAAATGCTGCGTCCGTGTCGTCCTTGTTGCCGGCAGTCCAGTGCATGCAAATGTTACCGGGCGCCTCGTCATGCAGTTGCGGGGCTCCGGGCTCGACGGCCCTCGCCGCGTCGACGACGGCAGGCAACTCCTGGTACTGCACGTCGATCAGTTCCATGGCGTCGTGGGCAATGTATGGGTCGTTCGCTACCACAAATGCCACGGCATCGCCCACATAACGGACCCTGTCTTGTGCCAGCACGCGATGCGGCGGCAAGTGATTCTCCACGCCGCCGGCGGGCATACCACATGGCAACGGCTTTACGCTGTCCTTCAGGTCTTCGGCAGTAAACACACCGACCACACCGGGCAAATTTGCAGCGGCTTCCGTGTCGATTGACAGTATATTGGCGTGTCCGTAGGGACTGCGGCGGACAGCCATATGATGTGTATTCGGCAGACGAATATCGTCCAAGTACCGGCCATTGCCGGTTAATAACCGAGGGTCTTCTTTGCGTTTGACGCTCTGACCAACGAGTGGAGCGGTGGTTACCACGAACGCTCTCCTTCCTTGGAACGTGCATCACTTTGCCTGAAGGTTGGCTCTAATCCGCATGACTGCCGGTAGAGTACAGTCGAGGAAGCGAGACGGAAGACTATTCCGCCACCCCGGCAGCCGGCTTGGCCTTCATTTCCTGAGCGGCCCATTGCACCGCGGCCACGATATTCTGGTAACCAGTGCAGCGGCACAGATTGCCTTCCAATGCATGCCGAATTTCATCAGGCGTCGGGTCGGGGTTGCGCTGCAGGAGGTTCAACGAGGACATGAGCATACCGGGTGTGCAAAAGCCGCACTGTAGGCCGTGCTTCTCCCAGAAGCCCTGCTGTAACGGATGCAGTTTGCCATTCGTAGCCAGGCCTTCGACGGTTTTTACTTCGCCACCATCGGCCTGAACGGCGAGCATCGTGCACGACTTTACCGACTCACCGTTAAACATCACGGTACAAGCACCGCATTGGCTTGTGTCGCATGCGATATGCGTGCCGGTAAGACCGAGCACATCCCGCAAGTAGTGCACCAGAAGCAAGCGTGGGCTGACCTCATTTTCATAGGATTTACCGTTTACGCGTAGTGTGATGATTCGCGTCACCCCATCCTCCCCTCGAGTGCTTCAGGTCTTTATCGAACGGGCATTGCCAGCAGACACGGGCAAACATTTCTTCATACCTGGATGCTCCGCTCTCGTACGCTGGCGCGACTTCGGTTCCAAGCATGGTGTGTATATAGTGCCATATCGCCTCACCTCCTGTCAGCCCGGAGGCGACCGCACCTGGCCAAAACTAGTTGTATCTGGTCCAGACACCGGATAGAGCCCCAGTGGCGGCCGGCGGAGTTAGGTATCAGCGGCAGGGTACATGCTACACTTCGTGCTATAGGCTGCGCGCACCAGTGAGGTTATCCTTGGATGGCTCGGGGCATGAGCGGTAGCTGTGATGGATGAGGAGTGAAGATGCGTCCACTTATTGGCCTAACCACATCGTTGGCCATTACGGAAGGTAATCCCCACGGCGACCGCTACGGAGTCTCTGCCCGATATTGCCAGGCCATAGCGGCTGCAGGTGGTAATCCGGTGCTGATCCCAGGCTTAGGTGACGGTGCGGCAGCATCGGAAATCTTCCCATTACTGGATGGTCTTCTCTTCACAGGAGGCCCTGATATACACCCAAACCGCTTCAATCAGGACATTCATCCTGGGTGCGAGCATATTGATGAAGCGCGCGATGAGACCGAGCTGGCCCTGATAGAGTTGGTCAAGCGATCCGAGACGCCAGTGCTCGGTATTTGCCGCGGTATTCAGCTGATCATCGTTGGCTTTGGCGGATCGCTAATCCAGGACATCGGCATGCAACATGCAGCGCCTTTGAATCA
>JAQBPC010000524.1 GCA_028287725.1 Chloroflexota bacterium
GCTCGGCCTCGTGTTGCGCGGTGGGCTCGGCTTGGGCCTCGTGAGACTCGTCCGCCGCGCCCTCGACACCTTTCGCCGAACCTTCGACGCCATCAACCACGTCTTCGCTATCGAGGCTGGGGGCTTGGATTTCATCACCCTCGACCTTGTCGTCGGGCAAATCCTCGTCCGCCGCGTCGGTATCACCGAAATCCTCTTCTTCGATCTCCAGCTCTAGCTCGAGCGCGAGATCCTCGTCGTCGACGTCATCCTCGTCGTCCAGCTCGACGACCTCAGTGATTTCCGTGTTCGGCGCGATCGCTGCCTTTGCGGCCTTCGGCGTACCCGCGGTGCCGCGCCGGCGGCCGATCTCGTAGAGTACGATGCCGGCCGCCACCGACGCATTGAGGCTGCCAATCCGGCCTCGCATCGGGAGCCGCACCAGGTAGTCGCACTCTTCGGAGACCATCCGGTTGAGGCCATGCCCTTCGCCGCCCACGATGAGGGCTACCGGGCTATCGACATCGAAGTTGTCGTAGTCGGTGCCGCCTTCCATGTCGAGACCCACGATCCAGTAACCCGCCTCCTTCAGGGTGGCGATGCTCTGGCGCAGATTCGTCACTTCGGCAATCGGCAAATGCTCGACAGCACCGGCCGATGCCCGTACCACCGCAGGGGTGATCCCTGCCTGGTTATGCTTGGGCAACACCGCGCCATCCACGCCTACGGCCTCGGCCGTGCGCAGGATGGACCCCAGGTTCTGTGGGTCCTGCACGCCATCGAATAGCACCAGGAGAGGCTTCTCGCCTGAGTTCTGCGACGCCGCTACCACGTCGTCGAATGCTGTGTACTGAAATGGACGGCATGCCGCTGCGATCCCCTGGTGATTGACGTTACCAAGCACGCGATCGAGGTCGAAGCGATCGACGCGCACAACGGTGACGTGCCGTTCGGCAGCGATCGTCTGGATCTCTTGCAGGTGGTCGGCACTATCCTTCACGCCGGCGGCCAGGTACACCTTCTGCACATTGCCGGCGCGGAGCGACTCCAACACCGGCCAGCGTCCGTAGACATCGGCCTGGATGCGCTCGAACTGGCTAACGGGGCTGCGGCCCGCCCGGGTGCTGGTGCCCAAAGGCCGCCCTTGCTCTAAGGAGTTGCCGGACTCGCGCCGCTCGAACGGGCGTCCGCCGGCGAATGGCCGCCGCTCCTGGAACTGGGGACGGTCGCCATCTGGGCGGCGTCCTTGGTACCCGGGTCGATCGCCCTCCGGTCGGCGCCCCTGGTAGCCAGGTCGGTCGCCTTCGGGTCGGCGGCTCTGGAACGGCCTGTCGCCCTCCGGCCTCCTGCCCTGGAATGGGCGGTCACCCTCTGGCTTGCGATCCTGGAATGCGGGCCGGTCACCTTCGGGCCTGCGCTCTTGGAAAGGCGGACGCTCCGGACGCCCTAGATCCTGGTCGAACGAGCGGTAGCCACCCCGGCCTTGCCGATAGGTAGGCCGATCGCCGCCAGGCGCGTCGTCACGGTCCCTGAAGGGCGGTCTACCACCCTCGCCTCGGTCGTCCCTAGAGGCCGGCCGATCGCTATCTTGCCCGCGGAAGGGAGGCCTATCGCCACCCTGGCCACCACGGAACGGAGGCCTATCGCCACCCTGGCCACCACGGAACGGGGGCCGGTCGCCGCCCTGACCGCCGCGGAATGGAGGTCGATCACCACCAGGTCCGCCGCGGAACGGGGGTCGGTCGCCACCCTGGCCACCACGGAAGGGCGGCCGATCGCCGCCCGGCCCGCCACGGAACGGAGGTCGACCGCCGGGACCACGGTCCCGATCGCCCCCGAACGTGCGCTCGCGGCTCTGGAATGGGGGTCGCCCCTCGTCACGTGGGGCCGGCGACCGGAAGGGTCGCCATGCCTGGCCTTCACCCTGCTCTTTGTCCTGGCCACCGCCCTGGGCGCCGCCCTCATTCTGCCAGGGGTTTCGGTCGCGCGGTGCCGCGTCCCGCCGGGGCGGCCCGCCGTGGGAGTCTCCTCGCTTCTGGAAGCCGCCACCTGGGCGATCGTTCCGCCCCCCACGGTTATCTCCGCCGCGCCGTCCTCGTGTATCGTCGTTAGCCATGAAATCTGCCTACTCCCTCAGCTCGCGGTCTCTATATACCGCGGCCGCTGTGTCTATCGCCGGCGGGGACTCGCTAGAGGTCCCCACCCAACCCGCGCACTCAGGCGCGGCTCATATCTACTGCCCGGGTCTCTGCCCGGTATACCAATCATGCCTTCTCATGAGGCAGGATTATGCGTGCGCGGCTGCACGCTCCGCGCGCCGGTCTCGCCGCCAGCGCGCTCCTTGTGGGTGGTCCTCTACGATCACACCCATTGCTTTCAATTCATCGCGTACGGCGTCTGCGCCGGCAAAATCCCGTGCCGCGCGCAATGCAAGTCGCCGAGCGATTAACCCCTCCACCTGTGCGGTGAATTCGGGGGTTTCGGCAGCCGGTCCCTCCGGCGCCACCACCAGACCGAGCACGCCCATGATCGTGCTCAGCGCCTCCTGGGCGCGCACGAGCGCCCCCTTGGCCGTGGGATTTACCAGCTTCGGATCCCGCAGGAAATCCTTATACCGGTTGATCTGTGCCGCCAGGTCATAGAGGGCGGCAATACCCTGGGCGGTATTGAAATCATCGTCCATACCGGCATGGAACGCTTCTAGCGAGCTGTCTATCTGCGTGAGAAGCTGGCGCGTCTCCTTCCGCATCTCCATCTCCACCGGGTCGTCCGCGTGTACCGCTCGCACCGGCGCCCAGCTCAACAGCAGGTCCAGGTTCCGTACTGCCGTGGAGAGCCGCTCCCAGCCGACCTCGACTTCCGAGAGAGATTCCTCCGTATACACTACCGGCGAGCGATAGTGCTGCGAGAGCAGGTAGAGCCGCAGGACAGAGGGTTCATAGCGGGCAAGAATGTCCTTGATCGCTACGAAGTTGCCCAACGAATGGGACATCTTCTGCTGTATCCGCTCACCATCGTCCGTGGTGACGTAGACCATCAGGGCGCCGATGTGCGTCCAGTATTTGGCGAAGGGCTCCTTCCCGGTATAGGCCTCGCTCTGGGCGATCTCGTTCTCATGGTGCGGGAAAATCAGGTCTGACCCTCCCCCATGAATGTCGATTTGTTCGCCCAGCTCCGCGCGTACCATGGCCGAGCACTCGATGTGCCAGCCGGGGCGGCCCGGGCCCCAGGGACTCTCCCACTGCGGCTCACCGGGCTTTGCCGCTTTCCAGAGGGCGAAGTCACGCGGGTCTTCCTTGGCGCGCTCGCCCTCCTCGGAGCCACCACCATCGATAGCCACGGGAATGGCCTCCTTGCCGCGTGCCTGCAGGCCGCGGCCGGTGGTGTTGTCGACAGCCGTATCTCGCTTCGAGAGCTTCCCATAATCAGGGAAGCGGCTCACGCGATAATACACGTTGCCACCCACGACGTACGCATAGCCTTTCGTCACCAAGCCCTGGATCATCTCGATAATCCCGGGCAGGGAGTCGGTCACCTTTGGGTACTTGTCTGCGGGCTTGCAGTAGAGGGCATCTACACTGGCAAAGTAGGAAGCAGAATACTTCGCCGCGACCTCAGCAGGGGTAATTCCCTCCTGTATGGCGCGCGCGATGATTTTATCGTCTATATCCGTGACATTCTGGATATAGCGCACGCTATAGCCGCGGTACTCCAGGTACCGGCGGATCAGGTCGGACGTGACAAACAGTTTTGCATGCCCGATGTGCGGTTCATTTTTCGGTGTCAGACCGCACATATACATCAAGACCGGATCGTGCTCCGGCTCGAATTCCAATTTCTGAGCGCTTCTAGTGTCGAAAATGCGCAAGCAACCGGCTCCTTACAAACCGAACAGTGGTGTATCTGCCCTCAACTTTATAGTGTACCTGCCAGCGACAGTACGCCGTGAAGTGATCTTCACCTGCCGCCAGAGCCGCGGCTCGTATGTGTTATCTGCTTTACGCAAGATGATGCCGGCCGTTGCTTCCCGTGGTGTAACCGAGATCAGCACGAGTACGGTATCCTGCACACACTGGATTGCAGCGGCGCCAATGGAGGTGTGCCGCGTATCCGTGTCCTGACCCGGATATTGCCGTCCGCAGTTTCGACGCATCATGAGGTAGGGGAACAATGAAGCTTACCGCCCAGGATGTGATGACGCGCCACGTCATCACGGTGTCTCCAGATACGAAGGTCGAAGATGCGGCCACTCAGCTGGCGCGCCACCGTATCACTGGCCTTCCGGTACTCGACGCTGCCGGCTCGGTGATCGGTATGATTAGCGACTTTGATGTAATCGGCAAACAAGGCCGGCTTGTCAGCGATATCATGACTACCCAGGTAATTAGTGTATCTCCCGATACGGATCTGGACGAGATTGGCCACATCCTGACAGGGAAGCATATTCGCCGTATCCCCGTGGTGCATGCCGGTAAATTGGTTGGTGTCGTTAGCCGAGGCGACTTGATCCAGCGGATAGCCCAGCGCTGGACCTGTACTGTTTGCGGCGCCCTCGATCATGGCTCCATCGCGCCCGACCATTGCGCGGGCTGCGGCGCCGACAGCAGCAAGTTCAGCTTGGTCGACGAGCCGCCGATGATGTATCGCGATATGTGATCTTACTCCGTGATGTCACCTTTATGGAGTGACGCCAGGAACTCACGGTTGGTTTCCGATTTCGCCAGATAATTGAGTAACAGCTCGGTGCCTTCGGTGGCGCCCACCGCCGTGAGCATTCGGCGCATCAGCCAGATCCGCTGCAATGTCACGTCGTCCAGCAATAACTCTTCGTGGCGGGTACCGGAGCGTTGCACGTCGATGGCGGGATAGACCCGTTTCTCCGCGAGCTTCCGCTCGAGGTGCACTTCCATGTTCCCGGTGCCTTTGAACTCCTCGTAAATCACATCATCCATCCTGCTACCTGTTTCAATCAGGCAGGTTGCGATGATCGTGAGACTGCCGGCTCCTTCGATCTTCCGCGCGGCGCCGAAGAAGCGCTTCGGTGGGAAGATCGCGTTGGGGTCGATACCGCCGGAGAGCGTACGGCCGCTCGACGGGATGGCGGTGTTGTAGGCACGGGTGAGCCGGGTGATGCTGTCGAGCAGCAACACCACGTCGCGCCCGCTTTCCACCAGGCGCTTCGCCCGTTCCAGCGCCATCTCCGCCACCCGGGTATGGTGATCGGCCTGCTCGTCGAAGGTCGCGCTCAATACCTCGGCGTCCTTCACCGAGCGCTCCATGTCGGTCACTTCCTCGGGCCGCTCGCCTACCAGGACGACCATCAGATGCGCGTCCGGATAGTTGGTGGTGACGGCATTGGCGATCTGCTTGAGCAGCACCGTCTTCCCGGCCTTCGGCGGCGCCACGATCATGCCGCGTTGGCCGCGGCCAATCGGCGCCACGATATCCAGTAAGCGGGTCGATACGACGTTGGGCGTCGTCTCCAGTACGAATTGCTGATTCGGATAGATGGGAATCAGCCGATCGAAATGGGGCCGCCGCTTCGCCGTCTCCGGGTCCACCCCGTTGACCGCCTCGACTCGCAGCAAGCCGAAATACTTTTCGCTCTCCTTTGGCGCACGTACCTGGCCGCTCACACGGTCGCCGGTGCGTAAGCCAAAGCGACGAATTTGCGAGAGCGAGACATAGACATCATCGCTGCCGGGGAGGAAGCGATCCTTGCGGAGGAAGCCGAAGCCCTCCTCCACGATATCCAGCACGCCTTCGCGGAAAATGTTCCCTTGCTGCTCGGTGTGTGCCTGCAGCAGGCGGAAGATCAGATCACCCTTCTTCAGGGCGGTGTAGCCGGAAACATCCAGGCTCCGCGCCATATCGCGGAGTTCGGTAAGGGTCTTGGTTTCCAGCTCGGCCAGGTTAGGCCGCTTCGCGGTTACCGCGCTGTTGCCGCGATCGAGGTCACGTGGCTCGCGATCGATGCCGGATCGTGGCCGATCCGGCTCGCACTGCTCACGCGGCTCGCCGGCTAAAGCTACTCGTGCCGCGCGGTTGCCCGAGTAACCGTGTGCTTCTATGATTTCCCCGCCCGCGTGCGATCCCGCCAAATCCGGGGACCGTACGTCGTGGCGTCGGAATCCGTCAATCTCTCCCAATGGTGCACCGCCTCAATCCAACGCATAGTGCCCGACCGCGATCGCATCGACAAACTGTGAGTGCGAGCGCCGCGGCCGGAATACTGCACGCCGCGTAGCAACTCCCCGTTTGTGATGCCCGTCGCCGCGAAAAACACATTCTCGCTGCGCACG
>JAQBPC010000556.1 GCA_028287725.1 Chloroflexota bacterium
AAACGAGGTTGACCAGCCGAGGATCACCGATGCCGCACAGCGCGGCAAGCGGCATGCCGTGGATATTTCCGCTTGGGGTCGTCTCTGTTGTATTGAAATCGCCGTGCGCGTCGATCCAGATCACACCGATAGTCCTGTCGCGGGCCGCCGCGGCCAGCGAGCCCAGCGAGATACTGTGATCGCCGCCCAACACCAGGGGCAGTCGATTATCGGCTCGCGCCTCGGCCACCTGGCATGCAAGCGCCACGGCCGCATCGACGATCTCGTCGAGATGTTTCAGCCGCGCATCACCGATCGGGCCCTGCTCGGCGAGGGCCACCGGCACATTCCCCAAGTCCACAACGTCATGACCAAGTCGTTGCAGGCCTGCTTGCAAACCCGCGTAGCGGATAGCGCTACACCCCATATCCACGCCGCGCCGTGAGGCGCCAAAGTCAACCGGCGCCCCGATTATAGCTACCCGCAATTGATCGCTCCCTGGCGAAAAGCCCCTTGATCCCGTCCTGCGGATTCGCCGACCGTGCGTCACACCGCACCTCATAGTACACCGGATCGTTGGTGGCGGCGCGCCTTCTCACCTTGTCCACTGTCGATAAATGCACCGAACACAGCAGTTGGTATCATTTGAGCTAATCAGAGCACGGGTGGGGCCTTTGCGATGTATCACCTGACACAAGGCAAATGCACGATCCGAGTGCTGCCGGTATTCCTGCCCTGAATTCAGATACTTGGAAAGGGCAACTGATTGTCTGAGCGATCGCCGTTGGTCGACACATGTAGTACGGCGTTTCCCGACGCCGGCCAGGCCAACGCGCAGTCGATACCGCTCCTGCTCGCGGAGAGAGCCGCCAACGCGCCTGATGCGCACGCGATTCAGGGGCTTGGAGGGCCGCCTCTCACGTATGCCGACCTCTGGCGCCACGCTCGCTTGGTGGTCTCCAGTCTGCGAGCCGCCGGCATTAACCGGCAGGACCGCGTCGCAATCGTGCTACCGAACGGGCCGGAAATGGCCGTCACGTTCTTGAGCGTGGCTTGCGGCGCCATAACAGCGCCGCTCAACGCCGCCTATCGGGCCTCCGAATTTGACTTCTTCCTCGGCGATCTCGGGGCAAAGGCGTTGATCGTACAGGAAGGCATTCCAACCCATGCGGCAGACGTAGCGCGCAGCCGTGGCACTCCCGTCATTGATCTTACGCCGCATCTAGATGGAGCCGGCCTCTTCTCACTCGGCGGCCTGGACGCGGGACCGGACCACGTCGAGCCGATGAACGCCGCCGAAGACATTGCGCTGATGCTGCACACATCCGGCACCACCGCTCGACCCAAGCTGGTTCCGCTCACGCACGGAAATGTGTGCGTTTCGGCGTCACACACGGCGCAGAGCCTGCGGCTAACCGGTGATGACCGTTGCCTGAACGTAATGCCTCTATTCCATATCCACGGACTGATCGGCGCGCTGCTCTCGTCAGTCACGGCCGGCGGCAGCGTGGTGTGTACCCCCGGCTTTGACATATCCGCATTTTTTGGCTGGCTCGCCGCACACGAGCCAACCTGGTACACGGCGGTTCCTACGATGCACAGCGCGGTCCTCGACGCCGCGCCGGACCACCATGCAGTCGTGTCGAACGCGAAGCTACGCCTAATCCGCTCTGCCTCGGCGCCGCTGCCCGGACCAGTCTTCACGGGCCTGGAACGCGTCTTCGGTGTTCCCGTTATCGAGGCGTACGGGATGACTGAGGCATCGCACCAGATGGCCGCCAATCCGCTTCCGCCGTACTCCCGCAAGATTGGCTCCGTGGGCATTGCCGCCGGCCCGGAGATCGCGGTTGTTGACGAAGCGGGCGTTGCACTGCCGGCAGGCCAGGTGGGTGAAGTCGTCATCCGTGGCGCCAACGTTACCGCTGGATACTCCGGCAACCCTGAAGCGAACCAGAATGCCTTTCTCAACGGCTGGTTTCGTACCGGCGATCAAGGGCATGTCGACGAAGACGGCTATCTGTTCCTGACCGGGCGCCTGAAGGAGATTATCAATCGAGGCGGCGAGAAGATCTCGCCGCGTGAAATAGACGATGTGCTGCTGGAGCATCCCGCGATTGCCCAGGCAGTGACGTTCGCGGTGCCGCACCCCTCCCTGGGAGAAGATGTCGCGGCAGCGGTTGTGTTGCGACCAGGTGCGGCCGTGAACATCTCCGAGTTGCGCACCTTCGCTGCCGCGAGAATCGCCGATTTCAAGGTGCCGCGGAAGATACGGTTCCTCGACGAGTTGCCTAAGGGTCCGACCGGTAAGCTCCAGCGCGTCGGCCTGGCAAAAGCGCTGGGTTTGGTGGATGGCAGCGGGACAACTGGACATGCGAACCGAACCGTTGTGCCGCCGCGCACCGAGAACGAGGCCGCCCTGCAGGAACTGTGGACCCGTGTGCTGAAACGACCGGACATCGGCATGCTCGACGACTTCTTCGAGCTTGGCGGGCACTCGTTGCATGCAATTCAGGTCATTAGCCGTGTTCGCGACATGTTTGGCGTAGAAGTGCAGTTACGCTTCTTTTTCGAGAATCCAACAATTGAGCGTCTCGCGCTGGAGATTGGCGACATTAAGCCGGCGCCTCAGAGCGGACCTCCATCCAGCCACCGCGAGTCCCACGAACCGGCGCCGCTATCCTTCGCGCAGCAGCGCCTCTGGTTCCTGAGCCTTCTGAATCCCGGCAGTATAGCCTATAACAATTCCCTTGCGCTCCTCTTGCGCGGGCGGCTTGACGTGCCTGCTATTGAGCGAAGCGTCAACGAGCTCATTCGCCGGCACGCGTCGCTCCGCACCACCGTGGGATCGGTCGATGGCGAGCCCGTGCAGGTGGTGGCTCCTGAGCTGCACCTGGCGCTCCCGGTCGTAGATTTGCAGGCGCTTCAGGTGGACGATCGAGATCGCGCGGCCCGGCAAGTCGCGGCCGAGCTGGCTGAGCAGCCGTTTGATCTCGAGCGTGGGCCACTCATCCGCGCCATCCTCGTCCAGAGTGCCGGCGACGAGTGGCGGCTGCTTGTCACCATGCATCACATCATTACCGACAGTTGGTCCGAGGGGATCTTCGTGCGCGAGCTGGCCGCACTCTATGGCGCGTTCGCCGGAGGTAACCCGTCCCCACTTCGGGATGATCTGCCAATCGAGTATGTCGACTTTACCCGATGGCAGCGAGAATGGCTGACGGGCGCGGAGCTGGAGCGACAGCTTTCTTACTGGAGAGAACAACTCGAAGGCGCACCGGCGTTCCTCCATGTGCCTACCGACTATCCGCGGCCGCCCGTTCCGAGCTACCGCGGCGCGCAGGTCACGATGCATGTGTCGTCCTCACTCGCCACTGGCCTGGCCACCCTCAGCACCACGCTGCGAGTGACTCCGTTCGTGACCATGCTCGCCGCCTTCTACGTGCTGCTCATGCGTTACACAAATGAAGAAGATCTCCTGATCGGCACGCCCATCGCCAACCGGACGCGAAGCGAACAGGAAGGACTTATCGGCTTATTCGTCAACACGCTCGTGCTGCGCGCGGACCTCTCCGGGGATCCCACGTTCGCCGAGCTGGTGGGGCGCGTGCGGGAGATCGCACTTGGCGCCCACGCGCACCAGGATCTTCCGTTCGAAAAGTTGGTTGAAGCCCTCGACACGCAGCGCAATATGAGCTACGCCCCACTTTTCCAGATTATGTTTAATTTCCAGAACGCACATAACGCAACCTCCATGACCGCCGCGGATGTGCGGATGGATCTGCTGCCGGCGGAGCGGTGCACGGCTAAATTCGATCTGACGCTGTACGTCACCGAGACCGGTGATGGGCTCACCTGCTCGATTGAGTACAGCACCGACTTGTTTGAAGCCGGCACTATTGAGCGCATGGCCGGGCACTGGCAAACGCTACTTGAAGCGGTCGTCGAGGATCCGGGGCAGCGAAAAGGGGAGCTGACCATGCTGACGGCTGCAGAGTGCCGCCGGCTTCTGGTCGTATGGAACGACACGGCAACACACTGTCCTGCCGACCGCTGCCCGCACCAGTTGTTCGAAGAGCAAGCGGCGCACACCCCCGAAGCGATAGCAGTGCGGTTTGAGGACGCGAAGCTGAGCTACCAGGAGCTGAACGAGCGAGCTAACCGGCTCGCGCGTTACCTG
>JAQBPC010000569.1 GCA_028287725.1 Chloroflexota bacterium
TCGCTAATAGCACCCCAGCCGAGACGATTGCCGAGAAGTAGCCGGGCGCCGCCCAGTGGCGCACGCCATGGAGCAGGAAGAATACGACACCGATCACCAAGGTGCAGCACGCTAGCAACAGGTGCCCGTCATCTCGCTCGCGCAGGCCCTTGTTAAGAGAGAATGCAGTCCCGGCAACGAGCGCAACTGCCAGTAGCGGTCCAACCAGCGTCACCTGGTTTTGGATGTAGAGCAGCGCCTGGCGCACATAGTCGACGCTGCGCGCGCTCGAAACGCACGCTCCATGCGTGGTCTGAAAGGTGATGCTCACCCAGACATGCCGCGCGTTCCACCACAGGTTGGGGCTGAGGACCAGCAGCGCGATGACACCCGCCAGGTACGGCTCGCGGCGCCGAAGCCATCCCCGTCGCGATAACAGCATGAACAGCAGCAGCGACGGCACGAGCAGCGCGGCCACATACTTGGAGAGCAGCGCGAGACCGAGCAGCGCGCCTGCCGCATACCAGTATCGGCCACGCATCGAGGTGACCGCCAGCAGCGCGGCATACACGGTTGCCGCCCAGCACAGCATCATCGGCGCATCTGGGCCCGCGAAGCTGAACAGCAGGCCGAACAGCGGGCAGGTCGCGGCCATGGCCAGGCACAACCAACCGGCCAGACGGCCGCCCAGGAGCAACCCTGCCCTTGCAGCCAGCGCCACCGTGCCGAGGCCGCAGGCCACCATTCCCAGCCGTACAGTGAACTCGTTGGCGCCGCCAAGCGCGGTGGTGAGGCGGATGAGCAGCGCTACGAGCGGCGGATGATCGACGTAGCCCAGATCCAGCCGGCGCGACCAGTCCCAATAGTAGGCCTCGTCGAACAGCAAGGCCGAACGTCCGATCCACCAGGCCCACCAAAGCGCCACCAGCGCAAAGGCTCCGATCATCGGTAGGGGGGAGAGGTCTTTGCGGGCCCAAAAGCGCCGGTCCGATGGAGTCATGCCACCCCAATTCCTGTGCAGTCAAAGTATGTTTCGTTCTTGTACCCGGCACCACGGAGGTGAGCGTGGCAGCCGACCGCACCGCAGTGTAAGCCAAATGACCCTATGGAGGTATCAGGTGTCGCAGGCGCGCTACAGGGATAAGATAACGGCTCAGTTTGATCAGCGTCGGAGCGTGCGCTGTGCCGCTCGGCGCCGGCGCCTGGCGATCGTCGACCGATGCAGGCCGGTCGCGGCTGTGATCCGCGTCACAACCAGGGTCGAAACGGCGGCCAGAGGCGCGCTTGGTCATCGTCGTTGACGTGGCCACAACCCATGGCTACGCTCAACAGTGATCCGGTAATTCGACAGGAAAGCGTAGTGCGAGGTCAAGGGAACGCGGCGGCGGCAGGCCTGATCATCTTCTCGACTCTCTGGCGGCTGCCATCGCTGGGCGACCCTCCCTGGCTGAACGACGAAGGTACGTACGCTACTGTCGGCCGAGCGATCGTCAATGGCGAGGCACTGTACCGGCAGGTTTGGGAGAACAAGCCGCCGGCGGTGTACCTGCTCTTTGGTGCGGTTCATGCACTGATCGGGCCCGCCCACCTGCTCGTGGGGGTGCGCAGCCTGGCCCTGGTCGCCGCGCTCATCGTGCAGATTGCCGTCTATCGGTTGGTCAAGAGCCATGCCGGTTGGGCCACCGCCATGCTCGCAACCGCCATAGCGGGTCTTGGGTTGGATTTACCTACCCTCGACGGCACATCGGCGAACGCCGAAATCTTTCTCGCGGCGGCAACCGCGACCGGCATGTTGCTGCTGTGGCGTGGTCTCGATGCGGTTCGCGACGCGCCGCCGGAAGCCGGACTCGTCGCCCGCACAACCCTCTTCTTCGCCGGCATAGCCTTCGGCGTTGCTATCATGTTCAAGCTGGTGGCGGGCGCCGATCTGGTCGCCGCGCTGGCGATACTACTTTTGCTGCTGCCGGATCGCCGCCTTCCCACAATCTCCGCGCTGCTGGCCGGCGTGGCGGTGCCGGTGGGAGCCGTCAGCATCTGGCTGGCAGAACGAGGCATCCTCGGCGACGCGGTGTACGCGACAGTCGGCTACAACCGCGGTTACGTCACGGCAGGCCAGGGCATGCACTCGCCAATTGTGAGCGTCGGGCTGCTGCTGCTACCGGTCGTGCTGTCGGGCGCCGGCGCGTGGCTGCTCTGGCGGTCCCGAGGACGTCAGGGCAGCGTCACGACGATATCACCATCACCTCAAACCGTGCCGGCCGCGCCAGGTGACGTAGGCGCATCCATTGCCACACGGCAGCCGGCCGGGGAAAGTATCGCCAGGGCCCAGGCGCGGCAATTTCTCGCCGCGTCATGCGTCTGGCTGGGCTTGGCTGTGGTCGGGGCGCTGGCCAGCGGGCGCACCTACCCGCACTACTTCCTGCAAGCCGTTGCGCCACTCGCGATACTCGTGGCGCTGCTTGTTGGCGGTGGAATGGAACGGCGCGGCTACAGGGTCGGACGGGCGGTCGCGGTGTTGCTCGTCGTGTGGGTCGTGCTGGTCCCCGTCGCCTCATGGCTGGTCGCGAGGGATGAGCGACCGACCGATCCGCCTGGCAGCAGGCCGTACGCATACTATGCGTATGTGTGGCAGCACCTTACGGGCGGGCTTACCGACACCGAGTTCGGGAACCGGCTTGACCCGCGCGTGGAGCGGAATCTGGCGGTGGCAAATTACCTCAAAGCACATGTCGCGCAGCCGCGCCGTCTCTACGTCTGGGGAAATGCGCCATGGATCTACTACCTTTCCGGCTACAGCCACGCTGCCCGCTTCCTCTCCGCCTATTACTATCCACCGATACCCGGCGGCATGGGCCAGGTAATAGCCAGTCTCCGCGCCGCCCCTCCGTCCTATATTGTGGTAATCGAGCCGCCGCTCCCTGCCTCAGCAGCATTGCTGGAC
>JAQBPC010000579.1 GCA_028287725.1 Chloroflexota bacterium
AAGAACGCGTCGCTATCGTTGGGGTCGTGAATCATCACATTCTGGCCGGTCTGCGAAAGGATGTAATTGACGAATGCCTCGGCCTGCTTGAGGTGCTTGGAGTGCATATTGATTCCCACCACGCCTGGTAGCGTGGTCACGCCGCTGGCCGGATACACGACGCCAAGCGGAGCCCCGGTGGCGGCAGCCGCGTAGTACGCGGAATCCTGGACGATGCCGATCTGGCGCGCGCCGGTCTGCACCGAGTTAAGCGTGGGGTCATTGGTCTGGAAGATTTTTAGGCCATTCGCCTTCAGTTTGGTGAAGAAAGCCTCACCCTTTGCGAGATTCGTCCCGCCCTGACGCAGCATCTGGCCGGAGATATACGGGAAGGCCGGCCCGGAATAGGCCGGATCGTTCTCGGCCACGCCGTTCTTGAAGCGAGAGGTCAGCAGGTCCGTCCAGTCCTTGGGTGCCTGTGCCGCGGTCATGTGCTTGGTGTTGTAGATGATCACCCCCGCGGCGGTCACGCCGGTGGGGTAGAACGCATGGTCGGCGGGAACCAGCGAGCGACCGAGCGCCGTGTAGTTCTTGAGGTTGGCGGGGGTCCACTTGAGCAGCATGCCCTGGTTGTTCAAGCTCTGCATGGTGGCGTCGCCATCAAACCACACGACGTCCCAGTGTGGATTGTTTCGCTCCGCCGTGATCTTTGCCAGGAGGATTCCGGTGCTGTCGTCGGTCAGTTTCACCTGCGTCCCGCTGACCTTGGCAAATGCCTTGGCCATGGCGCTGTCGTAGCCTTGTGAAGAATAAAGCACGAGAGAACTGCTGTCGGCAGCCGCACGGCGGGCCGGCGCTGCGTGTGCGGGCGCCAGCAAGCCGGCGAGGCATGAGGTGGCAAGCGCGGTAACGGCAAGTGCCCGAACGGCACGCGTAGTGGTCATAGATCCCCCCAAATAATTCCTGAACGGGCAGCTTTAGCGAGCTGACGGCCGTGCCTGGCAAGACTTATCTGCGCGACCCTTCCCTTCGGCCCGAAGCCGGCCGTGAATGACGGACTCTCAGCCCTGGAGGCTGTACTCGTTACGGGAGAGTGTTGCCCGCACGGCTTGCAGCAACGGCCAGCCCAATGCGGATGCGTGACACGAATGCACATGCTCCCCATGAAATCGCCAGAAGGGAATGGCCGGCAGACAACGCATAACTGCCAGCCTCGGAAGAGCATCCATACGACCCATGGCCAGCGGGCGCGAAGATACCGAATGTAATACCGGCGCCCCGCACACCCAGGCGGGGCACACAGGGCACGGTACATAGCCTTCCGCCGTTACCGTACCATTTGCATCTTTGACTTCTGTTAAGGGGGAGTTAAATGCCTGTTAAAGTCTGGTTAGGGAAGGGAATTCCACCTCATCCGCCCTCAACACCCCGTATTCGACCAGTGCCTCGGCCAGGCTGGCGGCGCCCGTGTACTCAAGGCAGGTGATGCCGAGCTCCCGGGCCGCATCGGTATTGCGCAACTTATCGTCGACAAAGAGCACGGCAGGAGCGGGCACGCCAAGGACGTCGAGGGCATATTGGTAGCAACGCAAATCGGGCTTGCGCAGGCCGATGCGCGCCGAGTTGAGAATGGGGTCAAACATGTCGCTGATGCCATATGCATCGAGGAACGCCTCAAGGTGCAGGGTGGCGTTGGAGAGGATGGCCAGGTGTACATGGCGGCCGGCAGCGCGTGCCAGATCCACCAGCGCGGCATCGACTCCACCGCCCCCTTCCGGACCCCACACAGGCCGCGCGATAGCCTGCAGCTCGTCAGGATCGCAGTGAAGCCGATCCGCGAGGATCTGCCAATATTCGTCCTCCGTCATACCACCTGTCGAAAGCGTGGTCCAGGGCTCGCCATCGTACAGCAGCGGCGAGAGGATGCCGGGAGGCATGCCGAGCCGCGCTTCCACCTCCGCGATCGCCAGGTGGCTGGGCGAGGGGGAGAGCACGCCGCCGACATCCAGCAAGAGCACTTCTATGGATGGGCGGGATTCCAATTCTTGAGTCACGTAGTCTAGCTCCTTCACCCCATTTGGCGAGCGAAAGCAAGTTCATCTTGCTTCAGCATACCGCTCCGGGGCAGTGAGCCGGGGACTCGGGGTATCCACCACGGTGGGTCGCGCCCTGGAAAACCGTGGGACGGCTGGGATTGCTCTCGACGCGCCTCAGGGCGACCGCGGTCGCTGAGAGCATGACACGCCCAACCTTCAAGACACTCTCGCCTTGCCCTGAAGGTATTCACCGTGGCGAGTATCCGGGCAGAGTAAAGACCGCCAAAACCGGATCAACGTTGCGATAGCGCCATGAGCCTACTCTTGTCACGACAGCCATATCGAGTGGGGCTAAACCATATACACCCAGATGCAGCGTCGAGTCCGGATCTGCGGCTCGAGTTTCACCTTACCGGCAACTGCATGAGAAGGGCTTGCGGCTCCAAACAAGCCTGGAGCTGCTACTCACGCTCCGCGTCGCGCTCCCCGTCTTCACCCGACCAGGGCAGGCCACCTGGGAGCAGGCCTGGGACGCCTGCCCGTTCCCGGTCTCTTGCGCTCGCCGGCTCGCCACCGTCCGTTCGACGCTTCGGGTCGGTCGGACTCTGCGGCACGGGGTTGGAATCGCTTGGCTCGTTTTCTGGGTCTATGCTCGGCATTATAGGATCGCGACGTTCTTCATTCATTCCGATCAGTCCTCCCTAATCGGAGTCTACCATTGCCACGTTTAGTGATCCATGCGTGACGTAAGCAGCTCAATGGCACGATTAGGGACCCATTGCGCAGGTGCCCATAGGGCGTTCGTGGCACGCGGGATCTCGTGGCAATCTACCATCATGTCACTACGGCAACGCGAGGATCCTGCACTAGCCCGTTTCGCTGGAGCCGCCCCTCCATTTGGGCCATGCACGCTATACAGCGAAGTTCTAGCGTGGAATGTAGGGTGGTCAATGGTTTGTGTTGTCTTCTCTAAAGACAACAAGTGCAGGTAGGAGGTTACATCGTGTTTGACCCTCAGAACCCTACGGCCCAGGTTGCGACCGGCGCTACGGTCTTTGATGCCGCTGGGGAAAAAGTGGGTACAGTTGCCGAGTCCAACCAGCAGCGTCGCTATCTACTCGTCCAAAAGGGTTGGCTCTTCCATAAAGACTTCTATGTCCCGTCAAATGCGGTGACGCGCATCGACGAGCTTGGTGGAGTCTACCTCAATCTCTACAAGCAAGACCTGGGGGAAGGGTATGATAACCCCCCGGTCGGTGATACCACGACCGCCACCGGTACCAGCTCTACCGATGCCGCGCGATCCTCGGCCAATATGAGCGCCGCCCCGGGCACCACATCGGGAACCACCCAGGGGACTGCTGCCACCCCGGGCGCTACCACGGGCGCCGCATCCAGTGGCGACGAGATGCGCATCCCGGTGCGCGAGGAAGAGCTTGTTGCCGGGACGCGGACGGAGCAGGAAGGCACGGTACACATCCATAAAGATGTGGTCGAGGAGCAGCAAACGGTCGAGGTGCCGTTGCAGCGCGACGAAGTAACCGTTGAGCGCGTTCCGCTCAAGGGAGAGGTCGATCCGGGCACACTCGACGACACCGCTTTCACCAAGCGCGATATCGACGTGCCCGTCATGGGCGAAGAGCCGGTTGTGGGGAAGCGTGTGCGAGCCGTCGAGGAGGTCGACGTACGCAAGGGTACGGTAACGGACTCCAAACAGGTGAGCGACACGGTGCGGAAGGAGCGAGTCTCCGTCGAGGGTGCCGAGAACGTTGATCGCACCGATCAACAGGACCCTGGCACTCGCACGGACGCGGCCACTCCCAACAACCCCTAATGGGCGAGCCGTAAGGCGGCTTGTTCACAACAAAGCGCCGGGGACGCTCAGGCGTCCCCGGCGCTTTGTCGCGCTTCTTTAGGAGTTACCCTTTCAGACCGGCCGCATTGATAGCACTGGCAAGCTGGCTGTAGGGAACTTGCCCGGATGATGCGTACCGGATGATGCCGTGCGAGTCGATCACGTAGATCGTGGGGTAGGACGACACACCGGCACGATTCACATTGGTAAAGTTGGGGTCAATAAGGATCGGATTGTTCACAGCGAATGTCTGCTTGAACCACGAAACATCGCCGCTGTTCACCGGTCGCATATCACCCTTCGACTCGTAGTACCGCCCATATGGATTTGACAGGATCGAAAAGGATTTCAGCCCAAGTGACTGGAAATGCTGGTCAATCTGTGCCATTGTAGGCGCTTCAGCCTGGCACACCGGGCACCAGACGGCGAAATACTCCAGCAACACGACATGGCCTTGCTGCGCCGAGAGTTGGTAATGTTGCCCGTTGGTGGTGGCAAGGTTGAAGTCCGGCGCCTTGCTCCCAACAGGTAGCAGCGCGCTCGCCGGGCTGAGCGCCTGTGGCGTCGTGAGTCCCGGCACGCTCGACGAGCTGCTAGTGGCCTGGCTCGCGACCAGCCCACCGACTACCGCGACTATCAGCACCGTCGCCGCGATCAGCAACCACTGAAAACGACGACGACGCTGCTCGCGCGCCCTCTGCGCGGCGCGGCGACTGGGTTGGCCTCGGGCGTCTCGCTGACGCGCCCGAGGCTCGGATTGATTCATGTGTGGAACCCCTATAGAGACTAGCTGTAGAAAGTGGCGCCCCAAGGGGACATCCTTCGATCCGATCGTAACATAGGCGCTCCTTCCCGTCTGGTTGGAATGGCTGACGAATAGGATAGAGTGGAGCTGGCCGCGACTCTCTGCCCGGGTGCGGGCCTGATGCGCGAGATCGTACCTTGTGCGGAGTCGTGCGCACGGCGCTGTCCGATGCGGAACAGGTGCGGTGGCCGCCCCTCACCCAGCCCTAACCGTCCCTGAACAGAAGCATAGCGCCGCGCCTTGCGATCCGGCTGTGGCTACGGATACGCCTGAAGGGCCGAAGCACCCACGCCAATACACTGGTACTCCCGTGGTTGTGGCATGCCACAAGATAAGGGGTGTTTTGGCTTGTTTTGCCCGCATTTGTATTGCGTTCTACTCTTGTGCCCGCTAGGATATACATGATGTCTGCTTGGCCCTGCGGCGGAAATGTACCGTTGTGCGGGTGGCCTTGGAAATCCCCCGCGGTAAGCCGTGTCCCAATTGTCGTATCCTGTGCGCATGCAATCCCCCGTTACCCCTGGTTACTCCCTGGCAGAGAAGCCGATAGCAATCGTGCCGGACAGCCGGCACGGCCTGGATGAAGGAATATTACAGATGCGCATAAACCGATTCATAAGACACGATCAGGACGCCGGGACGACCCGCCGCCACAGCCCGTTGCTGCGAGTGGCCCTCTGCTCTAGCCTCAGTCTGGTCGCACTATTAAGCCTGAACCGGCCGACGGTCGGCGCGGCCGAAGCCCATGCTGTGCTAACCTGCGCAGTGGCGCAGCCGGCCGTGGTCACGCAAGGGACCCAGACCGTAACGACCCTCAACAGCCCCGTGACCCGCTACATTGATCAGCAGGTCCCATTCACGGTCGTGGTAAAAGCCACCAGCGGCTGTAACGTCCCCACTGGCACGGTCCACGTATACGAGATCATGGGTAGCTCGTCGACGGACTTGGGTTCCGCGACCTTGAATAACGGCCAGGCGACAATCTGGACGTGGGACCTCGAAGAACTGGGCGGCCACACCATCCAGGCCGTCTACACCCCAGACAACTTAGCCAACTTCCAGGCCAGCCAGTCGGGCTACGTCATCCAGAGCATCCACAACTGCGCGGCCACGGCACTCTTGCCGCGCATCGGTGCGACTGGGCTCAATGTTCGCGTCTCAAACAGCAGCAGCACGGTACGTTACTCTGGATCCGACGGCGTGCGCATCACCATAAGTGATGCCACGATGAACGAATGCGACACCAACGAGGCGGGAACCGTCACTACTGTCGGGATCAACGGCACAATCGCCACCGTCAGCGGGCCGGGTGCTGGTCAACCTGGTCTAAGCGTGGGTGACCCGGTCGAAGTCCACCTCTATAACTACAGCTCGAACTGTTTCGGAGGGGCCTTGGAGACGGAGGCGGGAGACAGTGGAACTATCTCCTATGCCCAGTATTTCAACAGTCCCTTCAACAGTCCAGCCACTGTCTCATTAACGGGACTATAGCAGGAATGCCTGCGTAGCACCGATTAGCCCACCGGTCTGAAGGAGCAGCCGCCACATTGCGGCTGCTCCTTTTGCTGTCCCGGGCAACCGTCGTGGCCGCCGCACCGGGAAGCCGGCCGCCAGTGTTCCCTGCCGTCACCACCCCGGCCCCCAATGGCGCCACGCATTCTTTATTCCATCCCTCTCGGTCTGCTCCGCATACCCCAAGCAGGGAATGCCACTCTACCACTAACGGGTATGCCCACCGCGCCGTCGTTCTGTCACTATTGCGGATAGGAACGATTCCAACGCAGTGACGGGAGGAGACGCACAGTTGACCCTAGCAACCTCACGGCATGCCTGTCCCAGCAATCGTGCTGATATGGCATGCCACAATATAAGGCGCGTTTTGGCGTGCTTTACCCGATTTACTATTGTATTCGGCCAATATGCTCAGTAGGATATGTTGGCGATGCGCGCCGCGCCCGCGGCGGAACCGTTCTATTTTGTGCTGGGAGGTCCTGGAAATCCCCTACGGAAAGCCTGTCCCCGTCCTCGTATCCAGCCCCACGAGCAATCCCCAAAATCTCTGGTAACCCCCTGGAAGGGAAACCGATAGCTATTGTGCCGGGACTCGGCACAACATAGATGAAGGAATGCCAATGACGCGCATTATCCGACAGACCGAGCGAGACAGCACCGCCGGCACGACCCGCCGCTTCCGCCCCCTGCTGAGTGTGGCACTGTGCGCCATCCTCG
>JAQBPC010000585.1 GCA_028287725.1 Chloroflexota bacterium
TGGTCGGTGGATGGAGACCTGCCGAACAGCCATTCATGACCGCGATTATTACCTTGCAGGACCATCCGCTGGGCACAGACTATGTCGCCCACGTGATGCATAAGAACAACGCCGATAGAGATATGCATAAAGACATGGGCTTTTACGACGGGTGGGGCACCGTGGCCGAGCAACTTGCGAAGCTCGTCGAACAACGCGCCTGACAAAGTAGCTCAATTCGTGTGATTAGACTCGCCACTACTACCCGTCCGGTGCTCTAGACAGGCCACGATGCCGGTGTTACTCTTGAGGCTACTGTGAGCCGATATCGCGAAAAGACGGCGCTTTTCGCGATGCGAGATCTCAATCAATTCCAATGATCGTCTGCTTTCAATGGAGAAAGTCCTGCCACCGTGGATCGATTCGGCACTCGGTGCCGGCGTATTCGTGTAGGGATTAGCGGAAAGGACGGGCGTCATGGACATGGAGTATCGCGGCGGTGCGGCGAGTCAGTACCCGGACATTGCGGATTCGTATCCAGTTCGAGTCGAGATTCCGGTCAACGAGAACCCCAACAAGCTCTATGCCATCCCGATCGCCGGCATGGCGATCAAGGCAATCATGATAATCCCGTTCCTGATCGCCTGGTACATAGTTTTCGCAATAGTAGCCCTGGCCAGTCTTGTATTCTGGATCCCAGTCCTATTCACGGGTGCCTATCCAGAAGCGGGCTACACGCTTATGGGTGGCTTTATACGGTGGACCACACGTCTATCTTGCTTTATGTTTGGACTCACTGATAAGTACCCGTCGTTTAGCTTTGACGATGTGGACAATCGCGGTGTAACAATTCGCTTTGAGCGCAACGGTGCCGCAAACAGATTCTGGGCCATTCCGGTTATTGGCATCCTCGTCAAGTTGGTCATTTTAATTCCGCACTACTTGGTGCTGTATGTGCTCGGCCTGGTAAGCGGTCTCCTGCTCTATATTTCCTGGATTCCGGTCCTTTTCACAGGAAGGTATCCAACCTGGGGCTACACGCTATTTGGCGGTACGATTCGCTGGACGGCTCGGTTTTACGCGTATCTCTTTGGCATTACCGACGTCTACCCGCCGTTCTCACTTTCGTAATTGGGGAAGTCCGCGGGCCGAGTCGGGTAAGGGTCGTTTGCTCCGCGCACCGTACCCCTTAGGCACTCGGCCCATGCCAAGTTTGCTCCAACCCTGGTAGCTGATGCCGGTCATCGCTCATTGAACGGCTGCGGCCGAATGCCGCAGCTCGTGCTATTTGGCGCATATGCCCGGCTACCTCATGGGAGTTTGAGTTGGCGCACAACCCATCCTCAAGCTTGACGGTACGTCGACAACGTGGGTCACACTCTACGCTGTGCTCCATTGCCTGCCAGATGTTCCCGCCTCGCTCTACCCCCAGGGCTGCGACTGACCGTACGCATACCTACATTTCCAGAGAGTGCTGCCAAGCAAAAAACGTTAAAATGATCGTTACGCTTTTACTGTTCGTTTCGTTGCGCCATGGCACGAAAGTCGTGTGCCCTTCACACGATTGCGCACGTTATGCACGCTAGTACTAATCGAGATATTGCATTGCTTCGAAAAATGATGAGACCAAGCGATGTCTGACCTGAAAACGGTGCTTGGCTTGCTCTTAGCTAACTTCGGATAGACGGTTGTTCAATCGCGCGGCGTTGATCCGAGTGGCCAGGGGCCTGGAGCCGGCGGACACGGTGTTTCGTGGCGGCACGGTCGTCAACGTGCTGTCCGGCGAGTGCTACCGCGCCGACGTCGCCGTACACGACGGGATAATCGTCGGCGTGGGCGAGGAGTATCAGGGCCGCGCGATTATCGACGTGACCGGGCTGACGCTGATCCCCGGCTTGATCGAGGGCCACATCCACATCGAGAGCACCATGCTATCCGTGCCCGAGTTCGCCCGTGCCGTCATGACACACGGGACGACGACGGCGGTGGTCGATCCGCACGAGATCGCGAACGTGCTGGGCGTCGAGGGCATACGTCTGATGCTCCGGTGGGCTCGTGAGGTACCCCTGGAGATCCACGTTCAGCTGCCGTCGTGTGTTCCCGCCTCTTCGTTTGAGAGCGCCGGCAGTGTGCTCCATGCCGAGGCCCTCCGCGAGCTGGTCGGCGAGCCAGGCGTGCTAGGTCTCGGCGAGCTGATGAACTTCCCAGGCGTCCTGGCCGGGGACCCCGACTTGCTGGCTAAGGCGGAGCTGTTCGGTCCCGATGGCCACGTCGATGGACATGCGCCTGGCTTGAGCGGCCGCGACCTCGCCGCGTATGTCGTTGCCGGCGCGCGAACCGATCATGAGTC
This sequence comes from Chloroflexota bacterium, assembly GCA_028287725.1. GTDB lineage: Bacteria > Chloroflexota > UBA5177 > JANWHV01 > JANWHV01 > JANWHV01. Next base: position 2,330 of record JAQBPC010000585.1, read on the forward strand.
GACAACAGCGGCGGAGGCCGCGGAGAAGCTGCGCCTTGGGATGTGGCTCCTGGTGCGCGAAGGCTCGACAGAGCGGAATTTACACGAGCTGTTGCCCGTGATCAAGCGTTTGCAGCCATCGCGCAGCCTCTTTTGCAGCGATGATATTACGCCGAATCATCTGTTACACGAGGGTCATCTCGATGCTGTTCTCCGCCAGGCGGTAGCCGGTGGGCTGGATCCGATGCAAGCGATCCGCATGGTGACGATCTATGCCGCGCAATGCTTCGGCCTGCCGCGCCGGGGTGCAATCGCGCCGGGGTTCGTTGGCGATATCGTGGTGGTCGATGATTTGCAGCGGTTCACGGCCCTGCAGGTCTACAAGCGCGGCCGGCTCGTGGCGCGTGATGGCGTCCTGGTGGACGAGATCCCCATGCCGGACATCGGTCAAAGCACGGGCACGATGCGCCCGCCGCCGCTCACAATCGACTCTTTCCGCATACCTGGGAGGCAGGGCAATGTGCGCGTTATCGGCACTATCCCTGGCCAGATTGTCACGGAACATCTCACGATGCCCGCTCCCTATCGCGACGGGTTTCTCCACGCGGATCCCACTCGAGATCTTGCGAAGATCGCGGTAATCGAGCGTCACAGCGGCGCCGGCGGCATTGGCCTTGGTCTGGTGCAAGGATTCGGCTTGCGGCGGGGCGCGCTGGCGTCGTCCGTTGCGCACGACGCCCACAATCTCGTGGTCGTGGGCATGAGCGATGAGGATATGCTCCTGGCCGCGCGGCACGTTACCGCGACAGGTGGCGGCGTTGTCGTCGTGGCGGATGGCAAGATAGTGGCCGATCTCCCACTGCCCATTGCCGGGTTACTATCGCCGCTATCCATTAACAAGGTGGCCGGGAAGCTGGATGCGCTGGACGCCGCGGCTTCGGACCTCGGTTGCCGGCTTGAGCACCCGCTCATGACCCTGAGCTTCCTCGCTCTATCGGTTATTCCCGCCTTGAAGCTGACGGACCAGGGACTGCTCGATGTCGAACGGTTCGCGCTCGTCTCGCTCCAAGACTGAGGCCGCGGCTTACTGATAGCCCAGGAGGTTAACTGACCGCGTGCAGGTCGCCAGCAAGTCGCCGCTCGATCCGATGGCGAGCGCGACGTCGGCGCCGTGGCCGCGTATGGAGATGGCAAACCCGGTTGTCCGCCAATCCATGGGAGCGAGCGCGCTCAAGGTGGTGCGGAAT
>JAQBPC010000610.1 GCA_028287725.1 Chloroflexota bacterium
ATTGCTTGAATCCATTCGCCGAAGTTAGCCCGAGGCTGCGTCTGCTTTTGGGCCTCAACAATACCCATGACACAGTCCAGGAACACGTCTTTTGGCAGACGATGGATGTTGTTCTGAAACGGATACGGCACAAAGCGGCCATGGATCCAAACCCACGCTTCACGCAGATGCTGGTCATAGTCGCCACGCAGCATCTTCTCTACAAGTTCGTCGAAATACTGGTAATGGCTAAACATCACGTGACCGCCATGGTCCCAGATAAAGCCGTGTGGGTCGCGATAGCTGCTGGCCAGTCCGCCGACATGGTCAGATCGCTCGTACAGCTCCCAATTGGAGTGACCTACTTCGGCCAATCGATGTGCGACCCCGAGGCCTGTAGGCCCAGCTCCCAGGATGACAATGTGCTCAACCATACGTGCTGTCCCTCACCTAGCCGAGCGCTAGCAGGCTAACAACTTGCGAGAACATTAACGTGCAACATACAACCGCGCATGGCGATCAACTTTAAAGCGCAGAGATTCTCGGATTCCGACCAGAATAAAGCGCACATAGAGCAGGTTCCCAGGTCCACGCCCACGCAGGCGGCGACCTATATCACGCGCGGACTGCACCAACATCTGGCGCGCCAACAGCCGCAAGGCAAAGAGATCGAGACAACGGACATGCTTGAAATAGAATGCTCCGTCACCAATCCCATATGCACGGAGTGTCGCCGGCCAGTCCTGCGGAGTCCGCGTCCCATAATGTAGAACATGGACGTCGGGACGGGCCAGAATAGCCCTGCCAGAACGATATGTTCTGTACGCCAGATCGAAGTCCTGGGAAGAACATAGAGGCGCGCCTCCTCCCAGCTGCTCATCAAAGCCACCAACTCTTGTGAACAGGCTGCGGCGGGCCGCGAAATTAGCTCCCATTCCCAGCACTCTGAAACCGTCGCGGCGACTGAATCGCTCCGGGCGGCGAAGTGCCAGCGCAGGTGTAATCCCACCTGGAACGTTGGACATTTCGGGAGCTATAACCTGGCCATAAATCAGATCAGCTTCTTCGTCCTCCGCGAAAGCATGGCATATTTTACTGAGCCAGTCCGATGGGGTCACGCAATCGTCGTCCGTGAAGGCAAGAACATCACCTTCCGTACAGGCAATTGCAGTATTGTATGCTCGAGAAAGGCCGGCTTCTTGAACTAGAACGTACCGCAGTCGCCGATCCCCCTCAGCGATAGGGCGCAGGATGCTCTCGGTGGCCTGGGTTGTACTTTGATCGATTACGGTGAGATCGAAGGAATGGTAGTTATTAGCCAGCACGCTCATCACGGCCTGCTCAATGGTATCCGGCCGATTGCGAGTACACACTACGACGGAAACATGAGGCAGCACAGTACCCATTGGGGGGTCTCCTTCTCTTTCCATTTCAGGAGATACTTGGCGCACGGCTCAGACGCGCGACGCCGAGGATTCGGAAAAACCCTCGGCCCACTTCGCTGGCGGACAGAGTGCCCAAAGCCAATGACGCCAAGCCATAGGTGATCATGCCGATGATGATTCGCACCGGGAGCCACGTCCCACCGCTAACGACCACGATACCAACCATCGCCGCGCATGCCACACTACAGCGCACGACAAAACCAATTGTCTGACGATTCGGCACGTTATAGCGTCGCATCAAGTAAAGAGCTCCACAGAGCATCACGAGCTCTGTTGCTACCGTAATAACCGATGAACCCACAGCGCCATTTCCGAACGTGTTGACCGTGAATGGGATGGCAAAAAGATTCAGTAACGGGTTGCACACTGCTGCAATAACACCCACGCCGACCCACTGCTTCTGGCGATCGCCGGCCATCAGCGCCGCTCCCAACACCATCGTGATTCCTACAATCGGAATATGCAGCGCCAGGATCCTGATTAGTGGGACAGAGTGGGTGAACTGTGTTGGGTAGTGCAGAAAGGCGAGCAGATCACCGGCTACAAGGGCAAGTCCCGCGGTCATTGGCGCGCTGGCGAAGAAGACCATACGTACCGCCCGATTCACCAGGGCGGTGTACTCTGAGGACGCGCTCGCGCCAAAAGCCGATAACTGGGGGAACAATGCGGTCACTACTATAGAGGCAAGGAATACCGGCGTTGCTACAAGCCGGAAGGCGAGTGAATACCAGCCTACCACGGCATCGCTCGTCATCTTTGAGAGCATTATGATGTCGATGCTGCCATAGACCGTCAGCACAATGCTCCAAAGCAGGAACGGAGCGCCTCCCCAAGCAAGTACTTTCCAAAGACGAAAATCAAGGCGTCCGGATGCCCGTAATTGACGGGCGAGCTGGGTACCATTCCCCGCAATGGATACGATGCCGCTTAATGACGCCGCTACCGCCACCCAGAACAGACCTTTACCAGCAAGCAGCACTGCGATAAGCAGCGCACCTACTATATAGCGGTCGACAATCGCCCAAAGTGCCGTCCGGCCCATGCGTTGCTGGCCTTGTAATCCGGAAACCAGTGTAGAGTTCACCGTATTCAAGGTCATGCCGATACACCCGACTGCGACAATTGCGGAGGTTTGCGCCGGATAGCCCAGCAGGTAGGCACCGGCAATCGCTGCCCCTGACAGCAGTCCAGCCAGCGGAAGGCCCATCAGTAGCGCGTTGAGAACATAGGGTCCAACCAAACGGTGATCGCGAGCAATCTGTTTAACGACGAACGTTCCTCCGGCGAGCCCGGCAAACATGCCGAAGAATCCGACGAAGGAAACGGCGAAGCTGAACTGACCGAACTGCTTGTCGCCAAGGTATTGGGGTATGAAAATTAGCAGCAGAATCGTAACAAGCCATGAAGCAACTTGGGAACCCAACAGGGCCACAATATTTTTAGCGATCGGCCCCATTCGCCTACCCACCGACTCCACGTGCGTTCATGCGACAGCGTTCTACCCGGGAACACGTCGAATATTAGCAGTTGGTAGTCAACGATCAGTTAACAACGCAAGGATTGAGCGTTAACTCTGATCGGAGCGCCGGAGAAACTGAGCGGCGTAGGCGTTACGACTGAATAGGAGTCCAATTTGTATGTCTCCGATTTAGCGAACCGGTACTCCCTGAGCGCCTATCAAGATAAGGTCGACATTGGCCACAGTCGTGCCACCTTTAGTGGCTTCAAGATCCAGCGTGTTCGTCCCGGCGCGTAGCTCCGAGACCAACAGAGGAAGCGCTATTGTACGCCAGACATAGGTGTGAGCATCCGGGTACGGCCATGCGAGCGTGTGCCAGGCGTGACCGTTCACGCGATACAAAAGGGACGAGGTATCGGTCGGCCAGAAGTTGAGTGTGGCGAGTGCGCCGGATGCCTGTGCGAGATGAGTGGCACCTGGTACGTGGAGCGTGAGAGGCGTGCCATTAGAAGGGTCCGGCGCGTACCACCCCAAATTGAACGAGCCGTTACCATTTGGAGTTAACGCATCATTCACGTCCAGATGGAGATCCCTTGGGAGAGTAGGACCGTCAAAACCCACATTGTCCCAGACGAAGGTGTGGGTACCCTGAGAATCGAACTTATCGGCGAAGTAGTGCACGTCCTCTAGCCAGATCAGGCCGCGGGTCAGGGTTAGTCCCGCATTGGCGATGTAGCCGAGTTCCTTGAGCCGCGTTTGCCCAGCATCGGCCCCCCAGATTTCCACTCGGTCCTGGGAGATGCGTACCTCAAAGTGGTTAAGCGCCCCCGCGCGATAGGTTAGACAAGGATCTACAGGGACCACGTTCAAGTCACGAGGCCTGTAGTCGGTCGTGCCGAATACCTCGTCCAGGCCTGTCGTACCAGGACCACAGGGCGCGCTGGCCGCCAGGGAAAAGCCAAAACTATTCCTGGCAAAGGTCGCGATACCGGGGTGATTGCTGTAGGGGGCGGGGATAGGCTGATCGGTATAGACGAAGGATGGCCATGCCGCGTGCGGTCCCGCCGAGTCAGCACTGACATCAAAGACGACGGTTCCCGTGCGCCCTGCGATGTCGAATGGCTGAGTCGGGTACATGGCCAGCACGCTGAAATTGTCGCCATCCGTGGTTGCCTCCACCATCTGGCCATTGCAGATAGCCACGTCATGCTCCGGCCGCGTCTGGACCGATGAGCCACAAGTAACCCGATTTGTCGGCCACCAGGCATCAAAGATGCCCTGTCCGGGGTTTACATCCTCATTCACACGAGAGGTGCCCCAGACCATGCCATTCAAATCTCCTGAACGATTGCCGGTGCCGGCCGGCGTGTTGAATGTGTCGCAAAAGGCCACTGTTAATGGCATATCGGCGCGTTGGAAACGGCAACCCTGCAAGCCATCGGCGGGGGTGCGCGTGGGCGTGGTCGAGATTCCTCTTGTAGGAACGGCAGGTTTGTGGATCTTGGCCTTGTTCGTGGCCGTAGCCCTGGCCTTGATTGGGGAAGCATGCGAGTTGATAAGGGTGGCGTAAATCAGGAACGAACCTCCACCCGACCCTGCCACGTGGGGGAAGCTATTGGGCCAACTCCCAAAGGCCGTAGGACCACTCCAGACGTTGTTCCCGCTGGCGGAGCGTGCATAGTACAGATTATCCGCGCTCCCCGTGCTGTTATACGCAAGCCAGTAGATCGAGTTGGGCGCCAGGGTGGTGGGAGAGATTGCAGCCCTATTCCATCCTGCTCCGACGACGGCGGTAGATGCCGAGTGGGCCAAGAGTCTGCCAGGTACACCACCTGCATCGGCATAAATGGCTACCGCGAAATGATCTCCGGGCCGTGTAGGGCCAATAAAGGCAGACAGCGAAACCACCTTTACTCGTGTGGACCCAGAGGTAACACGGGAAGCAGTGATGTTGTTGTCATTGTTTGTATCCGCACTACCGACCGGCCCGGTGGGGCCTAGGGTGGTCCGCACAGCATAAACGGATGTGGCCTCCGATTGACTGCTTGAAGCAAGGCCCTCAAACAATAGCGGTACTGCTGCCAGGAAGCAGGCGAGTGCAAACCACCGTCGTGCCGGTAGCCTCATTTTTCCCTCCGATGTGCTAGTTCGGATTAGCCGAACTGGTTGTCGCAACCAATGCGACGCCTCATTTCTGGAAGTTGCTAAGCGTCTTAGCAGCTAGAGGTGACCGATGCTCACCTAAATGGGCAGGGCACCGCGTTTGACCAAATACAGCGAGAAACGCGGCTTAGTTGGTACTGTAACCGATTCACATTTCCGATAGGCCAGCGGCCGAGAGTCAACTCCATCCGGTCTACGAAGTGTCGGTGAAGGCCAGTCGGCTCCATATTAAATGACACATGCCTCGCCGGCCAACTTGGCCGGCGAGGCATGTGTCCAAAGGATCAGCAGTTTACTGGTAAATGCGGTGTCCAGGAACGGTTGATCGTACCTTAACTCCTAATGGGCAATCCCATTCGCACCTATCAAAACCAGGTCGATGTTTGCGACTGTCGTTCCACCCTTAGTAGCTTGGAGTTCCAGTGTGTTGGTGCCTGCGCGCACTTCCGAGAGCGGCACGGGAAGAGCGATAGTCCGCCACACATAGGTGAGGTTTTCAGGGAATGGCCATGCCATTGAGTGCCATGCGTTCCCATTCAAACGATACATTATGGACGACGTATCGGTGGCGAAGTAGTTGAGGGTTACGATCGCACCGGCTGCCTGTGCGAGATTGGTGGCGCCGGGTATCTGTAGCGAGAGTGGCGAACCGGCAGACGGATCGGGTGCGTACCACCCCGTATTTACTGAGCCATCTGCGTTTGGATCGAGCGGATCATTAACGTCCAGATGGAGATCACGAGCGAGGCTAGGACCATCAAACCCTACATTATCCCAGGTGAAGGTGTGCGTGCATTGAGTGTTGAACTTACACGCGTTGTAATGCTGATCCTCCATCCAGATGAGCCCACGGGTAAGGGTCAAATTCGCGTTGGGAATGTAGCCTAGCTCCTGCAGTGTCGTGGAGCCTGCATTCGTACCCCAAATCTCTACCCGACTCTGAGAGATGCGCACCTCGAAGTGATTGAGCACACCAGGCGCATGCGTGATGCAATTGTGCACAGGTACGAAGGCCGCACTGAGATCTCGGAAGGCATAGTTACTGGTGGCAAACGTCTCGCCCACTCCTGTCTGATTCGCGGTACAGGGGAAGTCGGCGTCCAGGGCGAAGCCAAAGCTATTTCTGGCATATGCGCTGGTGGTTGTATGGCTTCCCGTTGGCGCTGGGACGGGCTGGTCGGTATAGACGAAGGTTGGCCACGCCGCATGTGAACCTTCTGAGTCAGCGGTAACATCAAAGACCGTGGTGCCGGTCCGCCCCGCGATGTCGAAGGGTTGGGCCGGGTACATGGCTAGCGTGGTGAAGTTTTGGCCTCCGTCGTTGGCTGCTTCTACCATTTGACCATTACAGATCGCGACGTCATGCTCGGGTTGGGCCGGCGATCCACAACTCGTACGATTTGTTGGAAACCAGCCATTATAGACGCCTTGACCTGGATTAGTATTTTGGGTGGTCCGTGAGACTCCCCAGACACTGCCGTTCAGATCCCCCGAACGATTGCCGGTGCCTGCTGGGGCGTTGAAGGTGTCGCAGAAGGCGACGTTGAGCGGCTGATCGGCAAGCTGGAAGCGGCATCCAGTTGACTGGGGGCTAGGGATGCCAGTCTTTGTCGCCGTGGCTGGGACTGGCGTGTTTGTTGCCCGAACTGGCGTATTCGTCGCGGGCACTGAGGTTGCAGTCGGGGGTACTGGGGTATCGGTAGGGCCATTGACGGTAATCGATGCCGCGTTGTTGCTCCAGAGAAACATGGGCGCCCAGTTTGGTCCGAAGACGCCTACCGCCACACGGAAGGTGCCGGCCGTGGGAGCGGTCCAACGCATGGTGTGGATCATCGACTGTCCGGAAGAGAAGTTCTGACCCGAGAAGGATTGCTGGCCTACCTTTTGGTTGGCAGCATCGTAGATCTCTATATCGATGATCCCATTCTGCACCGTGCCGGTAGTGGAGGAGACATTCGCGGTGATGTCTGCCGGCGAGCTGCCACTGACCGACGTAGTTTCATGCAACACAACTGGTGTTTGCGGCACCTGCGTACTGGTGGGTGGTACGGCGGTGCTCGTCGCGGGTACTTTCGTGCTGGTAGGCGGTACGACGGTATTTGTCGGAGGAACCTTCGTGCTGGTCGGCGGTACGGTGGTGCTCGTTGGTAGGACCTTCGTGCTGGTCGGCGGGACCTTCGTGCTGGTCGGCGGGACCTTGGTGCTAGTTGGAGGTACTGGAGTGTTCGTGGGAGGAACTACGGTATTCGTTGGGGGGACAGCAGTGTTGGTCGGCGGTACCGTGGTGCTAGTCGGCGGTACCGGGGTGTTCGTTGGGGGGACGTCAGTGCTGGTCGGAGGCGGCGGCGAATCTGTGGTGCCATAGGCAGTAAAGTTGGCCACCTGGCTGGACCAGAGAAGCTGCGTTGACCAGCCGCTGGTGAAAACGCCGACGGCCACCCGATAGGTGCCTCTTGCTGTTGGAGCCCATCTGTATGTCTTGGATACCGGACGACTGAGGCCAATATATTGGTCGGAGAAGTACTGCTGGCTTACCTTCGTGTTGTTAGCATCATACACCTCGATATCTATGATGCCGTTGCTCACTGGACTCTGCTTGGCCAGCACCATGGTAGTGATCGCCACTTCGCCGTTGGCGGTTACAACTTGTGGACTTGCCGTGGTGAATTGCGACATGTTGGTCGATACCACATCGGCGGAGGCGCGCCGCCAAATTGCCGTGGCGCCAACGAGGCCAACGACAATGAGCAGCCGAAGGAGGACGACGATGTGCCGGTTACGTTTGCCGCGTGCCACGGCACGCGTTAAGTGATCGGGTGGCGTACCCTGGCTATTCGATTGGTGTTCCATTGGCGGTGCCTCCAAATTGATAAGGCTACCTTGGCGAAAGTGCCGCAGCTCATGTCAAGTACCTGAACGACGTATATTTTAGTAGCCGATCAGGTACCCATGCGCCACTTTACGACAAGCCGTGCTGGAAACCTATGGCCCATGCGGGCTGACCCATGCGGGCTGGCCCGCATGGAGTATGCATGATCAACTCCTTCACAGCTTCTTCACCCACACCTGTACGGAGCCTTGACGGTGACTTGGTACGCTACGTGAAGTTGGATCAGGGTCTCGGTACAGGTCCACCGTGTACGCCACCATGGTAAAGGAATTTGCGTGAGCACGCTTTTGGTGATTAATGCAACGATAAAGCCCGATATGGCCACCGCCATTGCTCGGGGAGAACGTCCACGTAAAGATTACCTTGAATTGCAGCGCGCGCTCGACGCCACGATACTCGATCTTGCCTCCGTGGAGCAGCACCGGTGGACACGCGTACTCAAGCGTGTCGGGGGCACGGGCCTGGCGCAAGCCGCGTTAGCGTGGCGGTGGTCCAGTCAGTACGATGCCGTCTTCGTGGATCAAGAAACGACAGGTACCATACTGGGGGCACTCAACCGACTGCGCCGGAGGCGGCCGCGCTTGGTGATGATTGCCCATCTTTTGACACCGACCAAGAAACGCATGCTTTTGCGCTTTCTCGGCATGCGACATACTACCGATTGCCTCATCGTGCATAGCACACCTCAACGGGAGGCCGCCGTGACGCATCTGGGGCTGAAGCCCGAGCAGGTTTCGCTGCTGCCCTACCAGACAGATCCCCTTTTCTGGACTTCTCGCTCGCACGCGCCAAAACGCCAAATATGCAGCGCCGGCTTGGAGTACCGCGACTACGATACCCTGGTTGAGGCGGCACGCGACCTCGACGTGGCGGTGACAATTGCAGCGGCAAGTCACTGGTCCAGGCACGAAGCGGGCCTCGGATCGGATAAGCTACCGGGGAACGTGCGAGTCGTGTCGCTAGACTACGCGGCGTTACGCGAGGCCTACGCCGATTCGCTATTTGTCGTGGTGCCGTTGCACGACGCGGACAACCAAGCAGGGATAACGACCATCCTGGAGGCGATGGCCATGGGGAAGGCCGTGGTCGTTTCACACACTCGGGGCCAGACTGACGTGGTAAGGGACCGCCGTCACTTGAGTCGTACTAACCCCTTGCGTACGACTCAGCCGGAATGGGCGCGCTTGTTAGGAGCGAGCGACATGACCGCCCGTGGCCATACGGGAATTTATGTGCGGCCCTACGATGCGGATGAGTTGCGGCGAGCAATCACATTCTTGTTGCAACATCCCGAGCAAGCGGCCATGATGGGGGCGAATGGCCGGCGACTGATCGAGGAGACAATGGGGCTGGATCACTTCGTCGAACGTGTCACTGCCGCGATCCGCCGGGAACAGCCGGCCCTGACAAGCGCAATGACCGATGCTGCCTGCGCGGTTGGTTCCGAAGTTGAGGTGGCACTGCCCTACGCTCGCCGCTAGCCAATCGGGAGTCACAAGTGAAGCGAGCCATAGGAGCAGCCCTGCTCCTTGTCATACTGCTCTCCGCTGCCTTTTTTGGCCTCACTGGCAGCGGGCGCCAAGTCGCACATCGAATTTCGAGCAACCTGCATCAGGAACTTCACTCGCTCCGCCATCCGGGGAGCACAGTTGATCTGAGCGGGCCGCCAAGCGACCAGCTCTTGGTGGGGCCCGTAGGCAGCTCTGAGCCGCTACACGCCCCGGTCATGCCAATCTATCAGAGTGGCGGCCTTACAGCGGCGTGGCAGGACTGGTCCTGGGCTGCCCATACACTTAAGGTGCGGCCCGCAGGGGCCGGCCCAAGCGCCATCGCGGTCACTTACGGCGCTTGGGCCGGTCTCTATTTTCATGCTGTGCAGCCGATTGGTGTCTGGGGGGGCTCGCTGGAACTCACGCTTGGCGGCGGTACATCCGGCGGCCAGCAGTTAGCAGTAGCGTTTCTGAACGGTAGCGGAAATTGGGGCAAGCGTGTCTCCTTGTCCCCCTATTTGCCCCAAGGCAAGGTTCCCGCTGCGCGATGGATCACAGTGCGTGTCCCGTTGCTGGCTTCGTTGGCGCGGGGTGCTACGATAGGCGGCGTCGTCCTCCAGGAAAATGCCGGGAAGGCACAGCCAACCATGTACGTTTCTCGCATTGCCCTGGCCGTTGCCGGGCTGGCCGACTTCCAAGTTGGGCGAGCCGCGATCACCTTGAAGTTGAATGCTAAAGCGGGCCGTCACGCGATAAGCCCGTATATTTACGGCCTCGCAGCCGGCGGCGGACCCACCTATGATCAGCAGGTGAGGCCAACCATGATCCGCTGGGGCGGCAACCCTAGCTCGCGTTACAATTGGAAGCTTGGCAACGCCTGGAACACTGCGAGCGACTATTACTTCGAGAACACGAACTATGGAAACTCAAGCGGATCGGTCGCCGATGGGGAGGTTGCAGGCAGCAAACGGATCGGCGCCGCGGAATGGCTGACCATCCCAACCCTGGGTTGGGTGGCCAAGGATACGACGTCGTTTTCGTTCCCCGGCCCGGATGGCAAACCGACAAACGGCCAGAGCTCCTCGTGTACCAACCGCAAGGTAACCGCCGACCCTGCTCGAACTAGCATCCATGTGGGCACGTCATTCATGCAAGACTGGGTGCGCCATCTTCAAAGCAGCAATCTTAGCGTCCAGTTCTTTTCCATGGACAATGAGCCAGAGCTCTGGGGGACGACCCACTATGACGTCCATCCCACCTGCACGAGCTATGACGAGATCTTCAAAGAGTTCACCACTTACGCGACCGCGATCAAAGCGGTCGCCCCCCAGAGTATGGTGACCGGACCGGCTACCTGCTGCTGGTATTACTACTGGAACAGCATGGCAGGAGCCAGCGACAAGACCCAGCATGGAAACACCGAATTTCTCCCCTGGTTCCTGGCCGCCGTGCGCAAACACGACGAGCAGTCTAAGCAGCGCACGCTCGACGTACTCGACATCCATTACTACCCTGAGGGCTACTACAACGACAACTCCGATGCCGTGACCTCGGCCTGGCGTCTGCTCGAGACCCGCTCATTATGGGATCCGAGCTTCGTAGACCATTCGTGGATCGGCCAACCCATTCAGCTCGTTCCGCGGATGCAGACGCTGATAGCCCAGCAGTATCCGGGCACTCGCCTGGCCATTGGTGAATGGAACTTCGGCGCCGATACTACCATGAATGGGGGCTTGGCAATCGCCGATGTGCTCGGTATTTTCGGTCAGCAGGGCGTCTACATGTCCGCCTACTGGCGCAACCCGCCGGGCGGTAGCCCAGGGGCCCTGGCCTACCAGATGTATCGCAACTATGACGGGCATGGGGCATCGTTCGGCGAAACCAGCGTGCAGACATCCTCCAGTGACCGCGATCGCGTGGCCATCTATGCCAGTCTGCGCAAGAGCGATGGGCATTTGGTCACGATGCTGATCAACAAGATGCCTACGACAGAGGCCATCTCTTCCATTCAGGTTTCTGGCTTCCAGCCAGGACACACCAGCATCTTTCGCTACGATGCATCGCATCCGGTGGCGATCCAACCTGCCGGCCGTATGGCGCTTGCAGCCCATGGAACGGTGACCCTCCCACCCTATTCCATCACGGTCCTAGACAGCAGCCCTGCCGCACGCCACTAGCCCTGCCGGCTGGAGGCGCTGAAGTACCGACTAGACCTTCCGAAATCATGTGGCATAGAGTGGGTATTCACAACTTTCTGGCGTCAAAATATACGCTACACTGCGGTAGGAAAATGCCGTTGAACTCAGATGATAGAGTTGCGGCAAGCAGCAGTTGGCACCCGTAGAGTGAAAGGCTCATCTATCGTGAGACGGTATTCCGTGGCGGCGATTTGCCTTATGCTGGCGATGGCCAACTCTGCCATATCCGCGGGCGCCGCGACGCAGACTCGAACTACTACGACTCTGGAGTCCCTAACGTTTGCATCCAGTGTGGGTGCCGTAACCGATTCTCCGGCTCATCCGGGCCGCTACCTGGGCCGGCCGATATTGCGAGGACTACAACTAGGCCTGACGCAGTACTCGGCAGTGAGTTTTGCCTTGGACGGCCAATACGACGTTTTGGCCGGGACCGTGTATGCGGATGATGCGCAAAAGAGCGACGGTTCCTTCACTATCTCGGGCTCGGATGGCCACATAAGCAAGTCACTATTTTCGATCTCACTGGGCGCAAAGAAGCAGGCCGCATTTAGGCTCAGTACCCGTGGACTCACCTCGATCACTCTCGGCATGGGAGCAATTGGGCGCTTAGACGTCGTTGCGAATCTGACCACGAGCACTAAGGCGCCAGTGGCGCCTACGGGACCACAGGTAGTAGTTCGATATCCGGTTGGCGGAGCCGGTGTTGCCGCGGGCACCAAGGTGCCGTTCGCGTGGGAACCATTCGCCCATGCATCAAGCTACGTGCTGCAACTTTGGCTGGTCCAGCAAACGGGCACGACCCCTCTTAGTGCGAGCACGCCGGTCACCTTGAGCAGTCTGGTCTTCCACAAAACCAGTTACACATGGGACACAACCGGCTTCCTTCCTGGGGTCTATCAATACGATCTGATTCCGCTGGACGCGAGCGGAAATGCGCTCGCGTCGCGGAGCAATCAGCAGCAGATTACACTCGCAAGCTGAGCCTACGAGGTCTTGGAGCACCAGGAGGTGATGCTCTCCGACACGATCTCGATTTGAGTGTCGGTCAGCTCGGCATACATTGGCAACGATAGAATATGACTCGCGGCTGCCTCGGTCACTGGCAGGGCGCCAGTAGTCTCGCCGTTGGCATAGGCCCGCTGCAGGTGAATCGGCACCGGATAGTGAATGCCGCTGCCGATCCCGTCCGAGGCGAGGTGCCGGCGCAGATCCTCACGATCGGCGACTTGAATCACATACAAGTGATAGACGGGCTCGCCTCCGGGCAAGGTCTCAGGGGTAGTCACCGGTAGAGGCGCCAGGAGCTGCCCGTACCGGTCCGCATGAGCGCGCCGCGCCAAGTTCCATCCATCAAGGTGTGGGAGCTTCACCCGTAACGCGGCGGCCTGAATGGTGGCCATCCGGTAGTTGAAGCCCACCACGTCGTGATAATAGCGGGATGACTGACCATGATCGCGCAGCATCCTCATACGAGCCGCTAGCTCCGCATCATTGGTGGTCACAGCCCCGCCCTCGCCGATGGCGCCCAGATTCTTGCTGGGATAGAAACTGAAACAGCCCGCCACGCCCAGGCTTCCCGCGCGACGTCCCTTGTAGGTAGCTCTGTGTGCCTGGCACGCATCTTCCAGAACAGGCAGTCCATGACGGTTGGCGATGGCAAGAATGGCGTCCATGTCCGCCATTTGACCGTAAAGATGCACCGGGATGATCGCTTTCGTACGCGGGGTAATTGCTGCCTCCAGCAAAGACGGATCCATTAGATAGGTTTTTGGATCGATGTCGATGAAGACTGGGGTAGCCCCACAGGCCGAGATAGCCTCCGCGGTGGCGATAAATGTGTGGGAGACCGTGATTACCTCGTCCGACGCGCCCACCCCCAGGGCCGCGAGCGCGAGGTGCAGCGCCGCGGTTCCCGTACTAACTGCTATGGCATGTGAGGTGCCGCAAGCAGCTGCGAACTCCTCCTCAAATGCCGCTACCTCGGCGCCTTGCACATAATCCAGACTTTCCAGCACGCGCAGAACCGCTGAGCGAAGGTCATCGGCAAGCGAGCTATATTGTGCTCGCAGGTCGACAAATGGTACTTGGGTTGTGGAGATTGCAACTGACATATGGCTCACCTAACTCGCTGCTGCCGCGGCAATTTCGGGTACGAATGGTCGGTGCAAGTGCTCCATGGAACCGCCCATTTTCAGGGAGCGATCCGCCGCCTCAATGATCCCTACCACCTGAGTAGCAAGCACGGCGCCGCTGATTGGATCGGCTCCGTCGCGAATGCACGCAACAAAGTGCCGGCACTCTTCCGCCAATGCCTCGGTCTTGTCAATCTTTGGGGCGTACATATCGCCGGTCCTGTATTCCACCATGGTGCGGTAAATGTGAGCGGGGTCGTTGCTGAGCTTAGCCCCGCTATCGTAGATCTTCACCTTCTCGCTCATGTCCATGTCGTCATAGACGACCATACGCTTGCTACCACCAATGATGGTGCGCCGCACCTTCGCCGGCGCCAACCAGTTGACATGGAGATGGGCCAACAAGCGTTCACGGAACATCATCGTGACGTAGGCGATGTTCTCAACCTGCTCATTGACATGGGATGCGCCTACAGCTAATACACGCTCCGGCACCATCCCTAATAGGTGAATCATGATTGCAATATCATGAGGCGCGAGATCCCAGATCACGTTGGTGTCATGCTGGAATAAGCCGAGGTTGATCCGTACCGAGTCGTAGTAATAGATGTCACCAAGATCGCCTGCGTCCATCAACTCTTTAATCTTGCGCACCGCGCCGGTGTATAAAAACGTATGGTCAACCAGCAGAACGCAGTTGTTTCTCACGGCCAGGGCCTGTAATTCCTGGCATTCGGCAACGCTTTGTGCGAGCGGCTTTGCGACCAGTACGTGCTTGCCCGCCTTCAGCGCCTGCTTGACGAGGGCGTAGTGCGTAGAGATAGGCGTGGCAATCGCAATGGCATCAATTTGCTTGTCGCCCAGTAGCTCCTGGAAGTCAGCAGTGACCTTTACGGCAGGATAACCCTGCCTTACCCAGTCCAGACGCGACGTCTCAAGATCACAACAAGCCAAGAGTTTAGCGCCCCGCGTCTGGGCGAGGTTGCGAACCAGATTTGGTCCCCAATAGCCGCACCCAACAACTCCTATTCCAACATCCACGAACATTTCCTCCATGACACAGGGCACGCAAATCCTGAAGCGGCCTACTACACGAGTATAGGTTGCCAGCGTGGATTTTTCGTTAAGCCGACTGTTAATAGAGATTAAGTTTGCTCGCGGCGGTGAGAACGACCTTTACTACATCTCCACCCTATGCTCAACCAAATATTGTCATGTCGTTGATATGCTACTGTTGTCGCTTATACGAGCTGCCGCGTGTATGTGGATCGCAACTCAGCACCATCGCATCGCCCCTACATAAGGCATTCGACGCTCAAAACCACCTGAATGTGCGTACCATAGGCACGCGACATATGGTAGAAGGAAGAAGAGTGGAACTTGCAGGGGCACGAACACTGGTAACCGGCGGCGCCGGCCTGGTGGGATCACATATCGCCGACCTTCTGGTTGATGCCGGCGTGGACGAGATAGTCGTAATCGACAACTTTACTCGGGGGAGCCGGCAGAACCTGGAAGATGCTTCCCGCAGCGGAAAAGTAACACTGATCGATGGCGATATCCGTGACGTCGCGACCGTTAATCGCGCTATGGATGGCATCGACCTGGTCTTCCATCAGGCGGCGATCCGCATAACTCAGTGCGCTGAGCAGCCCCGCGAGGCTGTAAGTGTCTTGGTGGATGGCACGTTCAATGTCCTTGAAGCAGCGGTAAACGCGAAGGTGCGCAAGGTAGTCGCCGCATCCAGCGCTTCTGTCTACGGTGAACCGTCCTATGTGCCCATCGACGAGGGCCACCCTTTCAACAATCGCACCTTGTATGGCGCTGCCAAGGTTGCTAACGAGCAAATCCTGCGGTCTTTCAATGACATGTATGAGTTGCCCTATGTAGCGCTGCGATACTTCAACATTTATGGCCCTCGGATGGATGTCTATGGCGTATACACCGAAGTGCTCATTCGCTGGCTCGATCGTATCGAAGCCGGCGAGGCGCCACTGATATTCGGTGACGGAAAGCAGTCCATGGATTTTGTCTATATCACGGACGTGGCCCGTGCCAATCTCGCCGCTATGCGCAGCAGTGTTTCCGATGATGTGTTCAATGTGGCGTCTGGAACTGAGACAACGCTGAACGAATTGGCCGCAATTCTGCTCGAGCTGATGGGGCGCCCCGACTTGCAGCCGGAACATCGCGAGGAGCGGAAGGTAAACCCGGTACGACGTCGCCTTGCCGCCATCGAAAAGGCACGGGAAATGCTTGGATTCGAGACTATCGTCGATGTACGCGAAGGTCTGCAGCGCTTGGTCGATTGGCGCAAGACAATAAAGGTGCTGGCATGATCACCGAGCGCAAACAGATACCGATTACCAAGCCCTACATCACAGAAGACGAGGCGCAAGCAGCAGCTGCAGCGATCCGCTCCGGCTGGCTAGTTCAGGGCCCGAAGGTGGCGGAGTTCGAGACGGCTGTCGCGGCCTACGTTGGGGCACGCCACGCCGTGGCGACCTCTAACTGCACCACGGCTCTGCATCTGTCGCTACTGTGCAGAAATATCGGCCCCGGAGATGAAGTGATCGTACCTTCGTTCACATTCATCGCCACGGCCAACAGCGTACTCTACACAGGGGCAACCCCTGTGTTCGTGGACATCGATCCGCGCACCTACAACATGGATCCGTCGCTGATCGAAGCGGCGATCACTCCGCGCACACGCGCCATCATCCCCGTGGATCAGATTGGCCTCGCAGCGGACCTCGAACCAATCCTGGACATTGCGGCCCGCCACAATCTCCACGTGATTGAGGACGCCGCGCCGGCCATCGGCGCCACCTACCGCGGTCGCCGCATCGGGTCGATCAGCCCGGTCACTTGCTTCAGCTTCCACCCTCGCAAGTCGATTACGTCAGGTGAGGGCGGCATGATTACGACCGACGACGACGAAATGGCAGCGCAGGCTCGGGTACTGCGCTCTCATGGAGCCTCGATCTCGGACCTGGCTCGACATAGTGCTTCTCGTGTGACGATCGAGGAATATGACGAGCTGGGCTACAACTACCGAATGACTGATGTACAGGCTGCGGTGGGCATTGAACAGGTCAAGAAGCTCGACTGGATTCTGGAGCGGCGCCAGGTCCTGGCAGGTCGCTATGCGCGTTTGCTCGGCGAGATACCAGGTCTGTCGACGCCATTCTCACCATCCGACGGACCCCACACGTACCAGTCCTATGGCGTGCGGCTCGATTCTTCAACATGGCCGTCGCGGGATGACGTAATGCAGCGCATGCTCGAGCAAGGTATCTCGACACGACGTGGAATTATGGCCATCCACCTCGAGCCCTATTACCGACGGCGCTTCGGCAAGATCTCCCTTCCCGTCACCGAAGAGGCTACCCGGCAGACGTTGTTGCTCCCGCTGTTTGTAACTATGACTGAAGAGGACCAGGACGCCGTAGTCATGGCTTTGAGCGAGGTACGTGGCGCGGTGGCGCACTAGGCATTGAAACGTAGTTCCGGCATGGCTACTCGACAATGGCGCGAAATCGATGTTGAGGTCGGTCCCGAACAGCTCCAGAAACGGTCGAATGCCACACTGCGAGTTCGTTTCGGTGGGCAGCGCCCAGCGAGGGAT
>JAQBPC010000621.1 GCA_028287725.1 Chloroflexota bacterium
CCAAGGGATTTTCCGGTGTCCGCCCCGAAGTGATCCACACGCTTTGCGAGATGCTTAACCGCGGTGTGCATCCGGTGATCCCCTCGCAAGGCAGCGTGGGGGCGAGTGGTGACCTGGCTCCGCTCGCGCATCTTGCGCTCGTGCTGATAGGTGAGGGGGAGGCATGCTTCAACGGCGAGCGTCTTCCAGGCGCGGAGGCACTCAACCGCTCCGGTCTCGCCCCCCAGACACTACAGGCGAAAGAGGGACTGGCGTTAATCAATGGCACGCACCTCATGTGCGCGGCCGGTGCACTTGCTGTCTACGACGCTGAACAGCTGGTGATGGCCGCTGAGACGGCGGCGGCCGCTAGTCTGGATGCCCTCAAGGGGACCGACGTGGCGCTCGACGGCCGGATCCATAATCTTCGCCCTCATCCTGGTCAGCTTGCGACGGCCAGCCGCGTGCGTGACCTGTTACATGGCAGCGAGATCCGGCAAAGTCACGAGGGTTGTACCAGGGTCCAAGATCCGTATACCCAGCGCTGCATTCCACAAGTGATTGGCGCCGTGCGTGATGCGATCGTGTACTGCCGTCAGGTGTTTACGATCGAGCTCGGCGCGGTGACAGACAATCCACTGAGCTTTCCAGACGATAATGTCGTGCTGTCCGGAGGTAACTTTCACGGCCAGCCTCTCGCCCTTGCGCTCGACTTCCTGGCGATTGCACTGACGCAGCTGGCTTCCTTTAGCGAGCGACGGACCTACTCGCTGTTGAGCACGTGGGAAGGTGATGCTGCCCTGCCGGTGTTTTTAACCGAAACACCGGGCCTGGGTTCCGGTTACATGATTGCGCAATATGTGGCGGCGGCGCTCGTCAACGAAAACAAAGTCCTGGCGCATCCGGCAAGTGCCGATTCCATTCCAACTTCGGCTGGTACCGAGGACTTCAATAGTATGGGGGCTACCTCTGCCTGGAAGGTTCGCCGAGTGGTGGACAACAGTCTGCGGACGATCGCGATTGAGACGCTCTGCGCAGCTCAGGCGGTGGAGTGCCGTCGACCGCTAAAGAGCGGTCCGCGCATCGAGCTGGCAATCGCTCGGGTTCGCGAGTTGGTGCCGCGCCTGACAATGGATAGGCCGCTGTCAGGAGACATCGAGCTCATTGCAAAGGCTATACGCGACGGGATTTTTGCAGTTTAGCTACTATACCCTCGTCCGCGGGTTTTGGCTTTTTGGGCACGGTACCGCCGTGGAAGGCGCGAATTTCCTATATTTACTAGCCCGAATGTGGCATTGCCCACATTCCGCCTTCGGGCCATACTGCGCCCGTGACGATGTCTGTTTAAGGAGACAATGCATGGTTTTTGGTCAATTCAATCATGGAAAACGCGTGTATGCGCGGCTTGGCAGCCTCCTGCTCGTTTGCGCTGTACTCTCGTGCGTGGTGCAGCGGCCAGCCCGTTCAATTGCTGCGAGAGCGGACCTTCAAAATAGCCTCAATTCCCGTTTCGGTGTGGTTGAGGCGTGGAGAGCACCGCAGCAAGCGGCTGCAATAGGTGTTGGCTGGGAGCGACTCACCCTATGGTGGAAGGCACTACAACCGGACGGGCCAAACAGCTGGAATGCTTTTGCTACCGGGCATGACGGCTACATAAATCGAGAGCTTGCCGCGGGCCGGAAACTAGCTGGGGAGTTGATCAACACGCCCGATTGGGCAGCGGCAAACCTAAGTCAGCACGGCTCTTCTATCCCGAAGGGCCTCTATCTGCCGTATGACGACCCGCAAAATTACTGGGGTCACTTCGTTAGCCTGATCGCGAAGCGCTACGCCGGGCGGATCGACGACTGGGTTCTCTGGAACGAAGTAAATATTCCAAGTGGCAAATATTCGACGTGGAAAGGTTCCGTGGCGGACTACGCTCAGTTAGTCAAAGTTGCCTATCTTGCAGCGCATCGCGTGAACCCGCATGCCCGTATCGTCTTGTTTGGGGACCCGTATTGGTATGACCACGGCGCTTTCTTCACCAAGCTCCTTGACAAGCTTGCACTTCAACCGGGCGCAGCCGCGAACAACGGTTACTTCGACGTCGCCAATGTGCATCTTTACAACCGACCGCTCGATTACGCGACGATCATTCCGCTTTACATGAGACTCCTGGCACAGCACCACCTTCATAAGCCAATATGGATCAGCGAGACCAATGCCATTCCTTTCAACGATCCGGTTCGACTGTATCCGCGTGCCGGGTTTTTCGCGACGTTGAATGATCAGGCGTCGTATATCGTCGAAGCGTTTGCAATTGCCGTGTCCCTTGGGGTTGAGCGGGTTGAAGTAAACCGGATGATAGATGGCACCGACTTCACCGCTGGAGGAGAGCCGTTCGGCCTTCTGCGAAACGACATGTCCGCCCGACCGGCCTATAGCGCCTATCGAACTGCGGTACAGCTGCTTTCCGGGGTGACATCCGGCAGGCTTTCAGTAAATGCCGTCAGCGGCGTTTATACAGTCACGTTGCACAAGCCCGGCGCCACGATTACGGTCGCGTGGGATCAAACCCCTTTGCCTGCCTCCGTGACCATTCCCGCGGTCTCCTCGAGTGCGACGAAATACACCAAGCTCGGCGTTACTCATTCCGTGCATGCATCGTCAGGGAGTTATCGATTCCCGCTTGAGCCGGCGACTGGAAATACGGACCCGAGTAATCCGAAAGACTACGTGATGGGTGGCAGTCCGCTCATTCTGGTTCAGGCAAGCTGAGCCCAGGTCTTTGTGGCCAGAAGGCATGAAACCAGTTTCACTGGTCACGGTATCGCAAGCCTACTCAGTACTTGGCCTGCTAGAGATTTCCACTCCGTTCACGCCGTCTGGCGTTACGGGCGATTCGGACCAATCGGATCGCCCGTGGCCCGGGGATCGACATCGTGGAGATCCGTGTCGAACGGGTCGTGAACTTCCGGCCAAATAGCATCTCGGCGCCGCCAGCCCGAATTCACTTCGCTGCCCTCGGGAACCGGCGGCGACGAGGCAGGATACTTCGTGGCGGCATTCACCGCCTCGTCTAGTGGGCCTTGAGCCTCGGGCGAGGTGGGTTGGCGGTCGGAAACCTCTCCGCTCTGTTCCTGAATCCTGTTGGGTTCATTGTTCATGCCGAATCTCCTTATGCTGTGCTGAGCCTTTCCCCCTTAGCGTCCCATACGGCAACTTAACTGTCGCGCCTGAGCTGGCTTGCGAGTCCTCGGCAGGATGCACTTGTGTCGGAAGAAATCATGCTCTGGGCATTGGCAGCGACGCCGGTTGGTAGTCCCCTATCGACCTAAACCAAAGCCAAGGTGGAATCTACGTGAATCTGGGGTCCGGGTAGCAGCAGAACAGCCAACCAGGTTAAGCTTACTGCCCCCGTGGATAGGAGCGTCACCATCAACTGAACTAATCGGCCG
>JAQBPC010000623.1 GCA_028287725.1 Chloroflexota bacterium
GGGCCGATTAACGCGACCCTCTTCTACTCGCTCTACCTCTATCAGAACGCCTTCTCCTATCTCCATATGGGTTATGCGTCGGGCCTTGCCTGGATCCTCCTGGTAATTACCCTGGTGCTGACGGTCGTCGTGCTGCGCAGCTCGGCAAAGTGGGTGTACTATGCTGGCAATCGATAAACGCACCAGCGTTCCCGGATCAGCGTCGACCGGGTCACGCAGGGGAGGCGGGCTGACGGGGCGGAGGGCCGCACGCATTCTGATGCTGGAGGCACTCCTGGTGCTCGTGGCTTTGATCTTCCTGGTTCCCTTCGCCTACCTGATCTCGACCTCCCTCAAGCCGGAAACGCAGCTCTTTTCGCGCACCATCGACTGGATCCCTCACCCGTTCAAGTGGGCGAATTATAGCGCTGCGCTGAACGAGTTTCCCTTCATGCGGTACTTCGCCAACACCATGATCATCTGTATCCCCGTGGTCATCGGCGCCACGGCCTCCTCATCGTTTGTGGCCTATGGGTTCTCGCGGATCATCTGGCCGGGTCGCGAGGCGCTGTTCATCGTGGTGCTGGGCACCCTGATCCTGCCCTACCAGGTGACCATGATCCCGCTGTTCCTGCTCTTCCGCCATATAGGCTGGGTCAACACCTTCTTTCCGCTAATCGTCCCGTCGTTCTTCGGCAACGCCTTTTTCATCTTTCTGTTCCGCCAGTTCTACCTGGGGTTGCCCTCCGAACTGTCCGATGCGGCGCGGATTGACGGCTGCAGTGAGCTAGGGATCTACACGCGAATCATATTGCCGCTGTCCAAGCCTGTACTGGCCACGGCGGCCATCTTCGCGTTCATCGGGGCCTGGAGCGATTTCCTGGGGCCGCTGATCTATCTAAACGATGCGAGCAAGTATACCCTCTCCATCGGTGTCCAACAGGTGATTGGCATGGAACCACATTGGACCCAGCTGATGGCGATCGGAGTCATGATGACCATGCCCATCCTGATCCTGTTCTTCTTTGTGCAACGCACCTTCATCCAGGGCATCAGTTTCTCCGGGATCAAGGGCTGATCGGGCGCGCCTCACGCCGGGAGTCGTCGGATTATATGGTGGGTAGCCGCCGTTAACCCCTCCAGTCGAGTTCCCGTTGGCCGTGCTGGTGGTGTTCTTGCTCGTCCTGAGCGTGCGAGTCTCTGCCGCGGGTGTAGCTTGGCCGCGTGCTGCGTTTTGGCGAAGGCCAGTGAAACTGACAACTGGCGGTCCCGGCGGCCGTGTCATGCCCGCAGACAGGTAGTGCGAGAGCTGGTGGTTGAGTCCGTATCATCAGTGCCAGCGAAGTGAAAGCGGTACTCGTCAACACAGATGTTTCCACTCCGACAGATCCAGCTATTACGACGAAGAAGGGCAGTAATGTCTGAGTCAGATTCTCCGCGGCGTGTAATTGTCACCGGGGGCAGCGGCAAAGCGGGACGCTACGTCGTCCAGGAATTTCTCGCGCACGGCTACCAGGTGGTCAACCTGGACCTCAAGCCGATGCTCTCCCCGGTGGCGCGCACCCTCATCACCGACCTCACCGATGCGGGGCAGGTGTTTAATGCCCTGGCCAGCTATGTCGGCAGCACGGCGGCCAGCTCATTGCGCCCCCAGCCGATCACCGCCGTCGTTCACCTGGCAGCGATTCCCGCCGTTTTCCTTGTGCCGGACAACGAGGTCTTTCGCATCAATACCCTGAGCACGTACAACGTTCTGGATGCCGCATCGAAGCTCGGCATCAGGAAAGCGATCATTGCGTCCAGCGAGACCACATACGGCCTTTGTTTCGCCTACGACGACCGTGATCCCGTGTACTTCCCGCTTGATGAAGACTACCCGGTCGATCCGATGGATTCCTACGCCCTATCCAAGGTGGTCAACGAGCGAACCGGGCGAGCGTTCCATCTGCGCGATAACATGGACATATACGCGTTTCGCATCGGAAACGTCAAAGAGCCGGACGAGTATTCTGATCTCATTGCCGGCTTCGCGGACCCGAGCGCGCGCAAGCGCATCGCGTGGAGCTACATCGACGCGCGGGACCTGGCTCAGGCCTGCCGGTTGGGCGTCGAGACGGATGGGCTGGGCTATCGGGTCTTCAATATCGCCAATGACGAAGTATCTTCCGATCTGCCCACGCACGAGCTCCTGCGGCGGTACTACCCGGACGTGCCCCTAAGTAGGGAGCTCGGGGAGCGGGAGACGCTGCTGTGCAACAGGCGAGCCAAAGAGGAGTTGGGCTTCCGCCCGACGCACACCTGGATGGAACATGCTCGCGGCTGAGCGCTCCGCGGGGCACGGTCAGGTTAACTTGGTGAAATTGCAGCGGCTCCATGGTGCAGCAATGCTCCGCCTCGATCGACGTGTAGCCATGTGCTATGCTTCGACACCGTGTCCTGGCTACCTGGCAGATCTCTCGGGGCGGGAGCTGCCCAATGGCCCCTGCGCTGCCCAGTGGTAGGCGCCCGCATCGCCTCGAAACTAGCGCACAAATGCCACCAGATTGGCACCTGACTCAAGAGGGATCAGTGTGGTAGCTAACACAGGCCGTTAGTGCAGGTTGGTCACCTGCACGCGCAGCTCGACGATACCGGCCAGGTTCATGGGGTCGAATCGGTACAGGTGGGTGCCGTTGTCCTCGGGTAAGCTGCCCTGGTAGATCTGCCGCGGCCCGATGAACACCTTTTCGTCGGTTCCAGTCGAGCCGCTGAAGGTGAGCGCGACGGTGTAGTGGCCAT
The DNA here is from genome assembly GCA_028287725.1 of Chloroflexota bacterium. Classification (GTDB taxonomy): domain Bacteria; phylum Chloroflexota; class UBA5177; order JANWHV01; family JANWHV01; genus JANWHV01. The sequence continues at coordinate 2,758 of JAQBPC010000623.1, forward strand.
TTGGGTTCAGCGGGCATGACTCTTCGCCACGATAGTAGTTGGCGTCATTCTGGTTGTAGAGCGCGACGATCTGGTCACGCAATGCCTCCTCGCGGGCGAGCTCCTCGCGCAAGCCGATCTCGTCGTCGTGAGCCGTCACCCAGAGGCCGTGCGCTCCGATTCGGTAGAACTCGGCCAGGAACATCTCACGCCAGGCGTCGCCCTCGATCGCGTCACTGATCGCGTGCTTCAGGTAGGACTTGCCCCATTTCTTGATGCCGTCCTTCAATGCATCGCCGAACGCTTTCTTGCCGAGACCCTCGATGGTGGTGAATGCGGTTCCCTTGAAAAAGTCACTGAAGGTCTTCGCATTGCTGGAGTGCGTGGCAACCGCTTTGAGCAATTTGTAACCGGCTGAGGTCTCGGTGAATAAATGCGTCACAATCGCCTTCGTCGTCTGGTCGCGCATGTATCGCTTGGCGACTTGCTTTTCGATGCCGATCAGCGTGTGGGCGTCTTTGGCCAGCTCGCCGATGTTCGCGTGCTTTTCGGCCTCCA
>JAQBPC010000657.1 GCA_028287725.1 Chloroflexota bacterium
CCCACACGGGGCTCTGCCTCTGATGGCGTATCCAGATCCCCGACCCTGGGCGGCGTGTTCGTCGAATATAAAAATGCGCTCCGTTGAAGCGGGGACTTGGGAACGTATTCGTTGCTGTCGGAATGGCCCGGCGGGCGACTCAGGGCGCGGCCACATTTGAGACAATATTCAATCTCTGGGCCGTAATCGAGCGCACAACGCAAGCACCGCATACATGTCCCTCTTTTACTTCTTTCAACGCCTCAGCGGCTGTCCCCCAACTCTAGCCGTTGCAGAGGGTTCGTCAATGAGCGCTCGATTGACCTCGGCGCGGGTTACCTGCCCTGGTCACTGTGAGCCAGGAGCCACCGTTGCATCCAGCCGCGCGGCCAGCTGCACGCGTGTTGCCCGCCGTGCTTTGTACATCAGGTGACGCGTAACATCGGAGCCTGCGAGCACCGCGGCCCGTCGTGTGAGCGCGGTGGATGTGGCCTGTGCGCTTGCAAGGCCGTTCTTGGCTTCGGAGTTGAGTGGCCACGCATTGATAGCGGATTGGTACTGCTTCATTGCCGAATCAAGGTTGCCCGCCGCGGCAAAACCATTCGCCGAGCTCATCTCCTCCGAATAGGCGGCATATCGGCTGTAACCAACTGACCCGCCAAGCACGAGCAGCACGAGCACCCCAACGCCGATGAATATCGTAGGCTTCAGCGCGCGGCTGTCCGGCGACGGCCGCCGCCACGCGGCAACTTCGTCGCTAATCGTTACCGGCTTCAACTTGCTTGCTGTCGGCGTGCCGGTGATGGGTTTCGATTCGTTGCTCAACTTCGTGAAGACCTGGCCGTTCGCCACAGGTTGTGCCGGTACGGAAGGTGTCCCAGCCCATAAGGTGTCGAACGGTTCCGTAACTGAAGGCGGCCGACTTGGTTGATTTTCCTGCCGGCGGGTTTCTCCGGCCTGAGCCTCGTCCAATCCGCCCGGGGACGCAGTATATTCCACCTCGACACCCTGTGTAGGCGACGTATCGAGACTCGGTGTAGCTGCTGCTCGGCGGCCCTTGCCGCCGGCTGTCGGCCGTGCCAGATACACCGACGGCGGTAGCGTACGCTGAACCCGCTCGGTTGTATTCGGTGCAGGGGTCGGGTGTGACTTCACCGCAAGAGATCTTGAAGCGGGCGGAGCACTGCGTTTCTGTTCGAGCGGCTTACACTCCTCAAGCGAGCGCCGAACAGCTGGAGGTGCTGAAGTGGAATACATTGACCGAGAGTCGTACTCACGCCCTTCGGTAACCTCAGGCGCGGCTTGCGTCGATCCCGGGGGACGGCTCAATGTTCGGCCGCAGCGATCGCAATACTGCGCACTTGCGGGATACTCAAGCGCGCAGCGCAGGCAGCGCATATTAGACGCCCTGTCGCCGGCCGCGTACGCGAATTATCGGTGCGATGAGGGCGAGGGGCAGTAGCGGCACGAACAGGGATGCGTGCTTGGCGGGATGCGACTGCGTGCGTAGCCAACTCGCCAGGCTCGCGGTAGCGATGGTCGCAGTCTGCCGCGCTGCATCCGTATCCGCCGAGCTGTTTCCGGTGTTATAGCCCGTCACATCCGCGACGACGTTGTTCACGCGAAAGACGATCTCAACCACCGTATACGGCTGCCCATTCGGATCGTACGTACCTGTTCCGTCGATGAACACGGTGGCATTGCTCGGGAGTCGTGGATCGCTGATTGGGGTCTGAACACCCAGGACAAGTCCAAGGTAGGCAGACGCGGCTTTCTGTGCACCGGCGGTGTCTTTAAACCCATAGAAGTCGTACGTTGAGAACGCATCCCCGCCGAGATCATTCGAATCGAGCCAACCATGGTAGCCGGCCGTCCAGCCATTATGCTGAAAGACGTTGGTTATATGTTTCCCGAGCAGGGGCAGCAGACCAATGGTCGATATTGATTGCCCCAGGGATGCCCGCTGAGTGAAATTAGCCGGAACACCTCCGGCGGGAGCTATGAGGTCGGCTGATGAATTGACCCGAATGACGTTTGTATCAGCGGCACGGACGGGCATCAGCCAACTGCCGGCCAGCAGCACGGCAACGAGAACGCCGATCCAATGGGTACGCAGCGCAGGAATCACTCGCCCTCCCCGCGTCGTTCTACAAATATTTGATCCAACCTGAGCCATCCCGACTTCCCTTGCTCGACGTTCCAAATTGCCTGTCGCTGCAGCGGCACGCCTGGCCGACCGAGCGTGTGGCCTTGCTCGAGCTGTGCGCGCGCCTCTCCGAACGTGTGAGCCTCAATCAAGTCGCCCGACTCCTGAGCCACAAGCGCGATGGTCTGTGCCGATCGCGCACCAGCAGGATTCAGGATGATTTCCTGACGCTGTAAAGAACGCAGGATAAATCGGTCGAACGGAAGATCCGGCTCAATGCCATCTCTTCCGAGGAGCGCGTCCATGCCCGTCGTGCTGCGTTTCTTTCGCGCCTTCCTTTCGGGCTCCGGCTCTGGAGTTTGCCCCGCAGCAAGCAGTTGCCGCCTTTCTTGCTCTTGTTCCATCGCGCGCAGATGTCGCCGCTCGCGGTCGAAGCGTTCACGCGCCTGAATGAAGGCCCGCTCAATAGCCGCAAGCGATTGGCGCTGTGCTTGAATGGCTCCCTCCAGCGCAGTGTCATCGAGCGCCGCGGGGTCTTGTGCTTCGCTGCCCAATCTTGGTTCTATCGATTCGTCTCTAGGCGGCATTATGGAATTGTTGCACGTTGCTCCACTGCTTTCGCACCATACAATGGAACACGCCGTCTGACAAGTAGCCAAAAAGTGTCAGATTGGCGCATGGATGCAAAGCTAAGGCTTCGTTACCTCCGCGCTTGGAACTTCCGCGGGAGCTTGAGCGTGGTAGCACTTTCGATATGCGCCGTTTGCGGAAACAGATCAAACGGCTGAACTGCCTCAAGCTGGTACCCGTGATCGAGTAGGAAGCGAAGATCGCGGGCGAGCGTCGCGGGATCGCACGAGACGTAGACAAGCCTCGGCGCCCTTATGCGCGCCAGCTGCCGCAGGACCTCAGGGGAGCAGCCCGTGCGCGGTGGGTCAATAATCGCGCCGGATACGGACCCAGGTAATAAGCTCTTGAGGCCCGAGGCGGCATCACCGTGCAGCAAGGTGACGTTCTCCAGCCCCATGCGCGCCAGCGTGTCGCGGGTATCGGCGACACTGCCTTCATCGACTTCTACGCCAATAACCGCATCGGCCTGACGTGCAAGCGGCACCGTGAACGTACCTGCGCCGCTATACACGTCGAGGACCTGGCGGCCCTCCACCGGACCTAGCTGGGCGAAAGTATAGCGGACCAGCGCCTCCGCGACCGCAAGATTGACCTGGAAGAACGTGGTGGGCGATAGACTCAGCAGCTCTTCTAGAAACGCGACCCGGATTCGCTCTACACCCGCCAGATGTACCGGCTGGGCGTAACGATCCGTACCGATAGCACTTACGCTCTTGACGGTCGGGCACACATCCTGCAGCGCTTCTGCAAGCACAGTCGCCTCGTCCAGGGAGATCGACGGCGCGAGGGTTAGCACGAGAGTTGCTGCCTCTTCGCCGCTGCTGGTGGGAAGTGAGCGTGCTTCGAGCCCGCGCAGGATTCCTCCCAGACCAAGCTCGGCGGAGGCCCCACGGATGGCATCAAATACTCGCAGCACGCCCGGAGTCAATATATGGCACTCGGCTATCGCTACGGCCCGATGACTCCGTGCTTCGTGGTAGGCCAGCTCGCCTTCCTCGGTGACCAGCCAAGACGCCTTGTTTCTGTAGTTATACGGAGCGGGTGAGGGCTCAGCTGAGAGAACCGGTGCATCAAGAATCTTGCCGACGCGGCGTAATTGGTCTGCCACAATCCGCTGCTTGATTTCAAGTTGCGTCGCATATGCAATGTGCTGGTACCGGCAGCCGCCACAGACCAGGCCGCCGACGTCCTGGCCAACCGCGATGCTGCCACGATGCCGCCCATTTTCACCAAAGTATGGGCATGGCGGGATATCCCGGACCGGCGCTTCACGCACCACGCTGATGGCATCTGCCTCCAGGTAGCCGCGCTTGCGGACGGGTTCGTCAACGGCCACGATTTCGCCGGGTATGCCGCCATGCACGAACACAACTTGGCCCGACAATCGGGCGAGCATTTGGCCACCCTGCACGGGCGCAATGAGTTCCAATTCGGGCTGGCCCGAGACGTTCTCAGATGTGGTCATGGGTTGGTTATCGTCTTAAACTTCCTGCTGGTCGATGAGCTCGCGCAGGAGTTCACCGACCAACGCTGGATTGGCGCCACGCATTTCCTTCATCACGGCGCCGACCACGCGCCCCAGGGCTTGCGTCTTGCCCCGTTTGTAGTCGGCCACGGCGTTTTCGTTCTCGGCGATCGCCTTACGTGCGATTGGCTCGAGGCTGGCACGATCGCTAACCTGCAGCAGGCCCAGGCGCCGAACAATGGAGGTCGGGTCCTCTCCGGTGCGAAAGTACTCTTCGAAGGCGGTCTTTGCCGCCGTGGAGCTCACGTCACGTGATTCGATCATGCGGATCAGGGCAGCGAGGCCTTCGGGCCGCACGGTTGACTGTTCATCCGCTTCCATACCGGCCTCGTTGAGCAAGCGCTGGAATTCGCCGAGTAGCCACTTTGCGACCTCGCGCTTATCTCCGCTGAGAAGTCCGGCTGTTAGTTCGAATAGGTCCGCCATCGATCGCGATCTGGTGAGCTGGAGCACATCGGCCTCAGGCAAGCCGAAGTCGCGTTCGAGTCGTGCGGCGCGTTCGCCTGCCATCTCAGGCAGATCAGCACGAATCTCCTCAATCCACGCAGGATCAAGGACCAGCGGCGGAAGGTCCGGCTCGGGGAAGTATCGGTAATCTTCGGCCTGTTCCTTGCTGCGCTGCGAAACTGTCTGGCGCGTATCTTCCTTCCAGCCGCGCGTCTCCTGGACTATCGTGCCACCGCTCTCCAAAACCCGAAT
>JAQBPC010000660.1 GCA_028287725.1 Chloroflexota bacterium
AAGAACCGGTACGCTCGAGTCTCGCACGCACGCTGCACGTGGTCCGGCCGGAGGCAGGTGACATACACGTTTGGTCACAGCTACGACCGTTGCAACTCTGCCGCCGGACGGAGTACGCTAACAAGCGGTCTCGCGCGACCCGACCCCTCCTGTCGCAAACTTAGAGCATGATCGGGAGAATAGTTATGGCCTCCTATGACGCCGTAATCATCGGCGGTGGGAACCTCGGCCTGTGGACGGCGCACCAGCTCGCGAAGCGCGGCTTGAAGCGCATTGCGGTGTTGGAACGGTACTGGCTGGCATTTGGCGCCACAACCCGATCCGCGGGTATGGTGCGCCAGCAGGGTGGCTCCGAGACGGCAATCAAGCTGGGTAAGTGGTCACGCAACCTCTATATCAGCCTCGCCGACGAGCTGGGCCTGGACAGCGGCTTTGTCGAGACCGGCTACTTCGTCATTGCGGAAACAGAGCAAGAGAAAGCTGGATTCCTCGAGCTCGTAAAACTCCGGCAGCAGTGCGGCGTTGAGAACGAATGGGTGGATGCCGCTGAGGGACGCAAGCTTCTGCCGTTCTTCAATTGGGACACGTTCCTCGGTGGAACCTATACGGCAAATGATGGGTATGTCCACCCGCCGATCATTGGCAGGAATATAACGTTCGCCGCGCTCAAGACGGGCGCAGTCGCCGCCTTTGAATATTGCCCGGCCGAGTCTATTGAACGGTACGGCAGTGGCTACAAAGTTCGAACACCGAAAGGGGATTTCGAGTCCGACCGCGTGATTGACGCGGGCGGCCCGCGCGGCGCGCGCAAAGTCGGCGCCATGCTCGACATCGAAGTGCCGGTTTCGGCCGCGCGACACGAAGTGGTGACCTACCCGGTGCTGAATGGTGACTTTCCGGCGCGCTGGCCGATGTTTTTCGTCCTGGGCAAGGGCTATTATGTCAGGCCGGAGGAGCAGGGCGCGCTCCTTGGGTTGAGTAACCCAGATGAAAAGGTCGACCGATCGGAGCGCTTCCAGATCGGCTTCGACTGGAATTACTTCGAAAGCATGCGGCCCCAGCTTGAGGCCGAGTTCCCAGCTATTAAGGGCCAGCCAATCTGCAGGTCGTGGGCGGGTTCGATCGACTTCACGCCCGATCACCTGCCGATCATCGACCAGCCACTGCCCGGGTTCTATGTACTTGCGGCGGGCGGCCACGGCATGATGTGGGGACCAGGACTCGGCATGAAAATGGCTGAATTGATCGACACAGGCACTGTGAGCGACTTGCCGGAGAATGAGATCAGCCTGGCCAGATTCAGTCAGAATCTCGAGCGCCACGACCTCATTGCCCTGCCGTTCCCGACGGATTAGACTGTGCAAGACGTTCTCGCGAGCAATTACACCGCGGGCCGACCTCGCATTGAGCGCGCTGGTTCGTACTCTCCGCTGATTCATGCCGCTCTGGGTCATGGACCGAGATGACCGTGGTGCGTAAGGATATGGGTCTTCGTCGCAGTACTTTGAATTGAATTAGGAAGTGTGAGCACGTAATTAACGCTGCTTTATCTGTGCGGAGGAAACATGGACTTTACCGGTAAGGTTGCGCTCGTCACCGGCGGCGGTACTGGCATCGGCCGCGCTACTTCGCTCCAGCTCGCGCATGCCGGAGCGGTGGTGGCGGTAAACTATTCTCGCTCCGAGCGCGAAGCACATGAAACGGTCAGCGAAATTGAGCAAGCCGGTGGAAGGGCAGCGGCCTTCAAGGCCAATGTCGCCAATCACCTGGAAATTGAGACCATGGTGCGAGACATTCATGCGGCATTTGGGCGGATTGATATGCTCGTGAACAACGCGGGCACCACTCGATTTATCACGCTGTCCGATCTTGACGCCGTCACCGACGAAGTGTGGGACGATATTCTCGCCGTGAACGTGAAAGGCGCATTCTTCTGTGCCCGTGCCGTGGCCCCGCATATGCGGGAAGTGGGTGGCGGAGCAATTGTGAACGTCTCGAGTATTGCGGGCTTCAGTGGAACCGGATCGTCGCTGCCGTACGCGGTCTCAAAATCGGCCATGATTGGCTTGACGAAATCACTGGCACGTGCCCTAGCCCCGCAAATTCGCGTGAACAGCGTAGCGCCCGGCATCGTGAAGACACGCTGGGTGGCGGGCCGCGATGAGCACATTGACCAGCTCAGCGGCAATGCGCTGCTTAAAACGACAGCTAGCCCGGAACAAGTCGCGGCTATGGTCTGCACGCTGCTATCGAATGAGGCAGTCACCGGCCAAACCGTCGTCGTCGATGCAGGCGAATTTCTTCACTAGGCGCATCAGCTACGCCGGATAGAACGGGGAGATGGCGCCAGGAATGCCGGCACACTGATCTGGATCTACAGTGTGACGGGCTTGACCCACGCGTGGACAACGCAGACGCCGGGACCGTTGCGCTCAGGTAACATACAAGTATGAACAGAACGTCACCATCTCGTATGAATCCTACTTCCCCATCTCCGGACCTTTACGTCGATCCGGAGGCCGGCTGGCGTGCGCATGTAGTCTGTCACGAGGGTGCCTGTCCGAATCGCCGCTGCCCATGTCTGGAAGTTACGGACCTGCCGGGCGGCGTCCGAGTAAACACCTTCCCCGACAGCATCACGGGCGAACCGGGCGCCGACGAGCGGCCGTCATTTACAACGTACGTTGGCAAGCCGGTAGGACGCATGGCATCAATGCCGCATGCGATTGGCGTCAACTGGAAACTGGTCTGCTGGCCTAATCGACGCGCGGCGATTCACGGGCATGAGGTTGTCGTTGGCCGGTTACTGAGCGGCCAATCGATCGACGATCTTGGTGACTAGCTTACTAGCTATCAGAAGCCGCTGAAAACCCGCATGTTGCAATCTCAATGGGAAGTTCTAATGACGATATCACAGGTTACATCCACGTTGGAAACAGCGTGCTACCATGGCAAAAGTACGAGCGATAACTGCACTGTAAGGAGGACATTTGGCACAGCGACGCAGTGGGCGCCACGTCGATAGCGGCGCAGGATGGGCTGAAGAGAAGCCCCGACTGATCGACACAAGGTTGGCAAAACCTCGAGCCATTCTTGTAGCGGTCGAACCCACCTCGCAGGGAAAGGACACAATAGGGCCGCCGTGGAGTGCGGTCGAGAGTCTCGATGAATTGGCGCGCTTGGCGGACACCGGCGACATCGAAGTCGTGCGTACGATGAGCCAGCGTTTGCCGTCCGCCCACCCCCGCACCTACTTTGGCGAAGGGAAGGCCCGTGAGCTTGCGGAGTGGCTCGAAGCGGAAGAATGCGATATCGCGATCTTCGACGACGAGCTCTCGCCCAGTCAGCAAAAGGGCATTGAGGCCATTATTGGTAGTGGTAAGGTCGTCGACCGCACACAGTTGATTCTCGACATCTTCGCGGCCCGCGCGCATACGAAGGAAGGCGCGCTACAGGTGGAGCTTGCGCGCACCAAATACCAAATTCCGCGCCTCCGCCGCTTATGGACCCACCTCGAGCGCCAGCGCGGTGGAACCCTCACGCGTGGAGGCGCGGGCGAGACCCAGATGGAGACTGACCGCCGCGCGCTGCAAGGCACGGTAAGGCGGCTTGAACGGGAACTTGAAACCGTTCGGGCACGTCGATCCGAACAGCGGCGATCTCGCCATGAGAAATGGCCTTCGGTAGCACTCGTCGGCTACACAAATGCAGGGAAATCAACCCTCCTCAACACGCTCACCGGAGCAAAAGTTGGAGCGAGGAACCAGTTATTCGCAACGCTCGATCCGACGACTCGGCGATGGTCTCTCGGAGGCAACGGTGCGGTGCTGCTCACCGACACCGTGGGCTTCATTCACAAGCTGCCTGCTACGCTTGTTGCTGCATTTCGCGCAACGCTCGAGGAGGCCACCGAAGCCGATCTTTTGTTGCATGTCGTGGACGCGTCGTCGAGGCACGCGCCGGGACAAGCGACAGTTGTGCTCGACGAGCTCGAAGCGATTGGCGCGAAAAGCCCCGTTATCACAGTGCTGAATAAGATCGATCTCATTCCGGCGGACCGTAAGACCGAAACCCTGGCGGAGCTGCATGCAACGTTTCCGGACGCCGTTGTAGTCAGTGCTCTGTCCAAGGAAGGTGTTGGAGAGCTCGCGGACAGGGTTCGCGCCGTTCTTCCGTTCCTTGCGGGATTGCCATCGTGGATGGCGCAGGATAGCTAACAGGCTGGCCCTAGCGTGAACTAGTCTGGCCAAACCAACCAGTAAAATGCAGGGATCGCCCGCCACCGATATATGTGAGTGCTGGGGCCGGTGAAAGGACACCGCGTGTGACGTTCAACTGGGGAGCACTGCTCGTTGGGCAACTGGAATTCTACTGGGCCGTCCACCTTTGGCCACGTCTGGAGGGCCTTACCGACGAAGAGTACTTCTGGGAACCCGCCGCGGGCTGCTGGACCATTCGCAGCGGTGAGGATGGCCGGTATGTGCTCGACGGACAGTGGCCCGCCCCGTCACCACCGCCATTGACCACTATTGCCTGGCGGATGAACCACCTGTCCGCGTTGTGTCTGGCCAACCGGGCTAGCGCATTCTTTGGCGATGGCAGCGAGCCTGCCGATGCGACGATGGCCGATCCACGCTTGGTTCCAGCCGACCTACCGGCCGGTGCAGCGGAGGGGGTAGCCTTCCTTGAGCGGTCCTATTTGCGCTGGCATGATGGACTCGCCGCTCTCGACGATGCCGCAATGCAGGCGCCTCTGGGCCCAAAGGGCGCACTCTATGCCGATGAGCCGATGGCTGCGCTCATCGTCCACATCAACCGCGAGGTAATGCACCACGGCGGCGAGATCTGCCTGCTGCGCGACCTATATCGAGCTACCGGTGCCCGGAGCCGGCACAGCAAGCTGATTCCGATCTGACGGACTCAAAAACAATGTGCTGTCCGCACGGTCGCGCATTGTGTTGATGGAGCGTGGTACATCATCTGAAACAACAAAGCGGCGAGAAGACGTCAAATCAATTCTGTTTGACGTCTTCTCGCCGCTCAGGCGCGAAAATGCTATTGAGTTGTTAGGCTACGGCAGTCGTGAGGACCTTCTCGACCTGAGCCCGAAGAGCGGGCTTGGCGAGAGCGCCAACAATCTTGTGTGCCGGCTTCCCGTCCCGGAAAAAAATGAGGGTCGGGATGCTTTGAATTCCGTATTGAGCAGCAATACTCTGCGCGTGATCGACATCAACCTTAACAACGGTCAAGCGGCCGTCGTAATCGGTGGCCACCTCTTCGAGAATGGGAGCGATCATTTTGCAGGGACCGCACCAATCAGCATAGAAGTCGACGAGCACCGTGCCCTTGCTGTTCAAAACGGCCTGGTTAAACTCGGCTTCGCTGACCTTGGTTGGCTTTGCCATCGGGAGGATCTCCTTACATCCTGTGTCGGACTGTACTGGACCACTACTGTCATATGGGCGAACGGTCCATAGCTCTATCATACCACCGGAACTCCTGTATGGTAGGTGTCGCCGGTAATATCCACCATATCTTGGGCCATGCTCACGCGGCCCCTATACCAAAGACTACGGATGATCACCCACAATTGGATTCATTGTGGCGCCGGATGATGATTCCGCCAAAATACGTTCAGGCAACATGCGTAGCGCCTGCTCGGCCGCCTGTCGAACTTCGTCGGTCGGATCATCCTTCAGCTGAGCGATATATTCCTCAGCCGACGCCTCGCCCATGGTCGCAAGTGCTCGTGCTGCGGCAGCCCGTTCATTTGCAGAACGCGAGTGCAGAAGCTCGATGAGATCCGGCGCCATTTCGAACAGCTCGAGCTCGCCAATCGACCGGATGACTCTGCCCCGAAGGTGCGGAGCACGAACGTGCGCAAGCGCGGCTCGAACGGCCACGAGCACACTATCGGTATCGCGCTCAAGGTCGAGTGAATCTGTCGCCAGAAGATCGTGAACCGGCTGCCGGGAGCCGCTCAACACAGCCTGGAGCCATACTGGTAGACCGACGGGCACCTCGGGTCGAGGGCTGAGCGTTGTATGCAGCTTAAGCAAGTCCGGTTCATGGCGCGTGCACCAGAAATACAGACCAAGGGTCAATTCGGCGTCTCTCCATGCGTAGGCAAGAAGAGGTAACTCGATGGGGCGGTGCAGCCAGTCGCTCCGTTGCAGCGACTTATCCATGCCAATGCCAAAGGCTCGGCGCGTAAACGCCGCCAAGCTGGCTTCACCCTTACCGTAGGCGGACCGCGCCACTTCGCTCAGGTCGGCGACATATCGGAGATCGAGTCCAGAGCTCTCAAGCATATCCCGGTCCAGCGCAATGCCGTGAAACACCTTCAAAATATGCTCGGATGCCAGAATCGGCGCTAACGCTGCCAGGTCGCGTATGCGAAGCGGGTCAATGGCATAGGTTTCGCCAGGAATGGCGATCTGTAGCAAAGCAAAACGACTTTGTCGCTCTCGGGGTGGGATTCCGGCTTCGACGTCGATTCCCATAACACTTGCGTTAGCAAGGACTTTCGCGACCTCGGATAGCTCTTCCGGCTTGTCGATCAGGTGCCGCACGCCGGGTTGGGGTGCCGTCTCTCGAAATGACTCTTCCGTCATCCACGCTCCGTCTAATGTATGCTGTCCATGGACGCACTCATAGTGTAGCACGCGACCCCTGACGCCTATGTGAGTTGGGCACCGTAGTCGATGTTCGTTCGAGGGCCAGCACGGCCACCCAATATGCCTCGAGCAATGGGGCCGGTGTAGGCGGACGCGAACAGATGCCGGGGATGTCGACGCGAAAGTGCGGTGTGACAAGCTCGCTGACCTAGCTACTGGTCGGACTAACCGTGCCCGGCACAGACGTTGCGCGGCAGGCCAATAGGGCCCGGCATGCAGTGCAAACTACAGCGTGTCCGCGCCAAGCTCAAGAGCACGTGGCACGGCGAAGTCCAGCAATTCCATCGCAGCCTGCGGTGTGGCAGGCGCGAGCAAGGCCAT
>JAQBPC010000662.1 GCA_028287725.1 Chloroflexota bacterium
GCTCCGCTGCCTTTTGCAGTGACTAGTACATTCCACAGCGAACAGGAGTATCCGATATGACGACCGATGCAGTCACAGTCGGAACTTCGCACGCGAGCCTTGACGATCTGGAGCGTGTGGCCCGCCAGGGTGCGGTGGTGGTGATCGCGCCCGAGGCAACCGACGTCATGCAGCAGGGTCGCGCCGTCGTGCAACGCGCTCTAGACAGAGGCGAGCCGGTTTATGGCTTGACCACTGGGCTGGGCCATCAGCAGAACGAAGCCGTCGATACGGCGCTCCTGTCCGACTATCAGCGTCGGATGATTCGTGCCCATCAGGGCGGCGTCGGACCACAGCTTGAAGCGGACGACGTCCGAGCGATTATGTTTGCCCGTGTTGTCGGACTGTGCACAGGAGCATCGGGCGCGCACCCGAAGGCGTGCGCTGCGCTGGCCGGATTGCTCAACGCCGGGATCATGCCCATCGTCCCTCTTCACGGTTCGGTCGGCGCCTCGGATCTCATGCACCTGGCGGCGGTGGCGGCGGTGCTGATAGGCGAGGGCAGAGCACTCTGGCGCGGAGAAGTGATACCCGGCGCCCAGGCGTTGCGAGAGGCCGGCCTCGAGCCGTATGTACCGCTGCCAAAGGATGGACTCGCGCTCATTAGCGCGAACGCGGCATCAATCGGCTTGGGCTCGCTCACCGTTCTCGACGCGCTGCGCATTGCGGATCTGGCGGATCGTGCCAGTATGCTGTCGCTAGAGGCGATCGGCGGGAACCCTACCATCCTTGACCAGGAAGTCGCGCTGGCCAAGCCATTCCCCGGCAATCTCACAGTGAGCGGTCGCCTGGCGCAATTGCTCGCCGGGAGCTATCTCTACGACACCGCCAGGCAGCGGCAGGTGCAGGATCCACTCTCCTTTCGCGTCGTGCCGCAAGTTCACGGGGCGTTGTGCGACGCCTTAACTTCCCTCCGACTCGTGGTGGAGACCGAGTTGAATGCCGCGGGAGACAATCCGCTCGTGTCCATTGCTCGGGACACGTTGATCTCTAATGGAAACTTCCAACCAATGCAGCTGGCGCTCGGCTTTGATGCGGCACGTGTAGCCATAGCGCATGTTGCCATGCTTGCCGAACGTCGCTTGAACAAGACGGCGCCGCATACGTTCGGCAGCCCTGGTGACCCAATTGCACCGATTAACCGGCCGCTTGGCCTGGAGCTCAGCTCATATACCGCCGCTGCCCTTGTGGCGGAAATCCGCTATCTGGCGGCGCCCGCGACGCTTGATTGTCCCCCGCTCGATCTTGGTACTGAAGACCACGCTACACTAGCGGTGACCACCGTTCGCCGTACTCGGGAAGCCCTCGCGAACCTCGAGACACTGTTGCTGATCGAGGCCCTGAACGCGGTCGATAGCCTGGAGTGCCATGACACGGTCCCGATGCTGGGATCCGGCACCGCACAACTCTTCAATTTGGTGCGAAACGCACGCCGTACCCACGATGAAGGCGCCGCGCTGGCCCAAGTAGTCGGAGCAGTTCGCGTTGCTTACCGCTCATCAGAAGCCTGGGAGCAAATGCATGGATGATCGAAGGGCCACGGTCGTAGCCGCCGAGCTGAGCAAGACATTTGCCGCCAGGCGGGTGCGGCCGCGCAGCGAGGGCATGTCGTTCGGCGTTCTGGAGTCGCTCCGGGTAAGTAGTGTTATCAGAAGGACAATAGCGGCGCGGAATGCACCGCTCCAGGTCATTCGCGCGGTGGACGGTGTCAGTTTCCGGGCCGAGCCCGGACAGATATTCGGATTGCTCGGCCCAAACGGAGCCGGGAAAACCACGACGATGCGCCTGATAGCTACGACCGTCACGCCTACCGGCGGCACGGCATCAGTCGCGGGTTTCGATATCCGTCAGAGTCCCATCGATGTGCGCAAGCATCTCGGTGTCCTTACTACCAACATCGGTCTCTATGCCCGCCTCACCGCCCGAGAGAACGTTGCGTACTATGCGCGGCTGTATGGCATCGATCCTGCACTGGCGAACAAACGGATTGACGAGCTGTTCCGACTTCTCGATATGGAAGAATTTGCCGACCGGCGTACGGACAACTTTTCCTCGGGAATGAAGCAGAAGGTCGCCATTGCACGCGCCGTCGTGCATGACCCGCCGGTGATGATCTTTGACGAGCCGACTACAGGTCTCGACGTGATGAGCTCCCGCACGGTCATCAACTTTATCAGGGCGGCGCGCGATGAAGGAAAGTGCGTGATCCTCTCAACCCATATCATGCACGAAGTGGAGAAGCTCTGCGATACAACCTGCATTATCTACCAGGGCAAGGTAGTCGCTACCGGGACGCCCGCCGACCTGCTACAGCGAACCGGAAAGCAAGACTTGGAGGACGCCTTTCTCGCGCTCGTCGACGGTTCCCAGATGATTGAGGAGCATCTTGCCAATGCATAATGCGCTGATCATTGCGCAGAAAGAGCTGCGCGATACCATTCGCGATCGCCGGACGCTGTTGGTGATGGTCATCGTACCCGTATTCCTGATGCCCTTGCTGTTTATCGCATTTGGAAATATCAGCAAGTCCTCTGGCAGCGCGCAATACACTGTCTCGATTGCGGGATCGCAGAATGCACCAACTCTCGTCGCGTACATGCGCAAGCAACCGAATCTAAAGATCGTCCTTCAGCCCAACCCGACTGCCGCGGTACGCGACCTGTCCGCCGCCGTCGGACTCGAGGTGCCGTCGGGCTTTGAAGGTACTGTCAGCGCCGGCAAGCCCGGGCACCTTCGGTTAATCGACAATTCGACTCGAAATGCATCGAGCTCCGGGCGCGATACGGTGCTGGCGGCTATCAACGCATTCGCAAAGGACGTGGTGCGCGCAAGAATGCAGCAACATGGCCTATGTCCAACATTGCTCGTGCCAATACAGTCAACAATGGTAGATATCTCGAGCAGGGAGGAGCGCGGCGGTCTCGTGCTGAGCTTTATCCTGCCGCTCTTCATCGTGATTTATGCCATAACCGGCGGCATGTATACGGCGATGGATGTTTCGGCCGGGGAGAAGGAGCGCTCCACGTTAGAGGCACT
>JAQBPC010000573.1 GCA_028287725.1 Chloroflexota bacterium
AGAGCGCGGCGAGGCCGATGTTCGCGCACTGCGTGTGCGCCAGGAGGCGGCGGCTGCGTATGCCGAGCACCCAGCCCTGCTGCGGCTTGCTGAGTTGCAGGCACTGCGCGACCTGGCCCACAACGCCAACGCGCGTCTGTACGTGGGCTTCGAGCACAACGGACTGGTTGGGCGGCCGTCAGAGCAGGACTGACGGCTGCCCTGGCACGCCGAAAAACTGCGAGAGTCCAGGAGCGCGGTCTACGGCGACTCGGTTGGCGATCCCGCTGTTATTCCCGCGCCGCGCGGTGCTCGGCCATAGGTGCCGGCGAAGCGCGATCGCTGCCTAAAGGGCCTTTCGAGAATTCTCACCACGTGTGTAGTGATCTACAGACAGAACACCGTTAAATATGGTGTAGTGTCACTAGAGTCTTTCAATTCTTTCGTGACACATCAGGCTTTCTTAGCTCATCAGGTAGAGCGGCGCATTTGTAACGCGCGGGCGGTCGGTTCGAGTCCGGCAGAAAGCTCCATACTCTCGTAGCTCAACGGAAGAGTAGCGGTGTTACATACCGTGGGTTGGGGGTTCAAGTCCCTCCGAGAGTACCAGGGCTCATTGGCGTAACGGAAAGCGTCAGCGTCTTCGAAGCGCAAGGTGTGGGTTCGATTCCTACATGAGCCACTATGCCGATGTGGTGGAATGGTGTACACGGCTGTCTCAGACGCAGTGGCCGAAAGGCTTGTAGGTTCAAATCCTACCATCGGCACCAAGCCCCGGTAGCCCAATTGGCAGAGGCGCCGAGCTCAAAACTCGGTTCGGTGTGGGTTCAAATCCCACCCAAGCGGCCACACTCCAATAGCTCAAGGGTTAGAGCAAAGTCCTGTTAAGGCTTCAGGTTGGACGTTCGAGTCGTCCTTGGAGTACCACTCCGGTAGCTCAGCGGGAGAGCAGTCGTCTTATATGTGACAGGGCGACGGGTCAGCACCGTCCCGGAGTATCACGCCTGACTGGTGGAACAGTAGACGCGCAGACATGAGAGGTCTGTACCCCTCGGGGTGTCCAGGTGCGAATCCTGGGTCGGGCACCACAACCGGTCATAGGTCATAGCATAGAACTAATGCGCCGTCTTGCCATGACGAAGACCGCAGGTTCGAGGTCCGCCGGCCGGCGAATGTCGTACATTGTGGTCCGCGTACAGCGGTCGAGCTTTGCCGCTGGCATGCCGACGGCCCCAGCCCATTCGTTCTGTACACCCCCGAGCGAACGAATAGCTCCAGAAAGCGCGAGCATACAGTTTCGTACAGTAATGCAGGTGGGTTTGGCAGCCAGGGCGCCTGTATTGTCGTGCCATGCAGTGACGACGTGAGCGCCGAACATGGGGGGTTGACTCGATGGTCTATGCTAGTCAGGATCCCGTCGAACGCAGTGGACATGTCCAACGTTGCGCCCTGCGCGTAGTTAGCTCTTAGGAGGATCGCAAGATGGCTATCGCGGTACCGGCTCCAACCGTCGGCGCACCATCGCGTGTTCGCTCCTATGCGAAGCACGTGCTGTGGATTATGTTCGCGATCAACTTCTTGAACTACATGGATCGATTCATTCTGCCGTCGGTCCTCTCGAGCATCCAGAAAGAGTTCCGCATCAGCGACTTTCAAGCCGGTTTGCTCGCCACGGCCTTTACGCTGGTCTATGCCGTGGCGGCCCTGCCGTTCGGCATATGGGCGGATCGCGGCATCCGCAAAAATGTCGTGGCGACCGGAGTCGGACTCTGGAGCCTTGCCACGTTAATGACCGGCGCCGCGGGTAGCTTCTTCTCACTGTTCATCTCGCGCGCGGCCGTGGGCGTGGGTGAAGCGGGCTACTACCCTGCCGGCACCTCACTCCTGGTCGACTACTTTCCCAAGGAGAAGCGCGCCTGGATGCTCGGAGTCTGGAACGTCGGCGCCAGCATCGGCGTCGCGTTTGGGTTCGCAATCGGCGGCCTCATAGCCGATCATCTCGGCTGGCGCTGGGCATTCTACTTTACCGTTATCCCGGGCGCCATCTGCACGATCCTTGCGTTCCGCATCCGCGAGCCGCGCCGTGGCTGCGGTGACGTGCTGTCGCCCTCTATGGATGGCCCAATTCCAGAGCTTGCCGAACGCCCGGTGCACGCCGAAGTCCCCGCACCGCCCTTTATGACGGCGGTCCGCCAAATCCTCACCGTGCCGACCATGCGCGTCGCGCTGATCGCGCAGACCATGAACTTCTTCGTGCTCGGCGCCGCGGTCTTGTGGTTCCCCACGCTTCTGCAGCGGCGCTTCGAGATGTCGCAGAGCAAGGCCGGATTGATCAGCGGCGCCGTGCTCGTGTTGGCCGGCATTATCGGAACGCTCGGCGGCGGCTGGCTCGCCGACCGCCTTCTCCCGCGTATCCCCTCTGCGCGACTGCTCGTGACGGGCTGGGCGTTCATAATCAGCGCGCCCTTACTGGTCGTCTCGCTCCTGGCGAACAGCCTCGCGGTGCTCATCCCGTTATTCTTCCTCGCCGGGATTTGCTTGCAGGCATATCACGGACCAATGAGCGCCCTGATGCAGGACGTGGTAACACCCAGGCTTCGCGCCGTTGCGGTTGCTGTATCGCTCATCGTCGCCCACGTGCTCGGCGATGCGGCGTCACCGAGCCTGGTTGGCGCGCTGTCGGACTCAATTGGCAGCGGGCACAAAGATACGCTCGGCCAGCATCTCGGCACTGCCCTGCAATTCACGCTGCCGCCGATGATCCTGGCAGCCGGCATCGTATGCTTTCTTGGTCTCCGTTATGTCAAGCAAGACACCGATGCCGCGGAACAACCCATGGCCGTGTGAACATCGCCGTCAAATATCCATAAGAGTAGCCCGTCGCCCACGTTTGGCCTGAGCTATGAGACAGCTCGACGTGGCCGGCGGGCCGCACTTTATTTCCGCGAACGATCGGGTAACCGAGTCAGAGGCCGGAGCTCCCTACCGTGCCGCCCGTTACCACGGTGGGCAGAAGCGTCGCGTATGTACCGAGCTCGGTGGCGCCCGAGACCAGCACCACCATTTCCCATTGTTCGGCCAGTGTCTGGAGCGTGTCATATACGACCAGACGATCCGCCCTCGAAAGCATGGCTCCCGGAGAGGCGAGCAGCAGGAGACCAGGGACGACGGCGAGCGCTCGCGCCAGCAGCACGCGCTGCCGCGCCTGGACATCCAGCATCGCCACCGCGCGGCCCGCTTCAGAAGATGCGTGTGCCCAGCCCAATGCCTGCCGCGCACGCCGCCGCGCCAGCCAAAAGGGCACGCCCTGGGCCCGTACCGCGGCCGCTACCGCGCCCAGACTGGTCCGCCAAACCGGAAGACGGTCGCCGTGCAGCACCGCGGCCACCGGCCGTATCTCCGGGCCGTGCCGAGCCGCCTCCCAGCCGAACTGCAGCGGCCGGCCGTCAAGTGACGCCGTACCGGTGTGCGGTATTGGGCGGCCGGCAAGCAACCGAAGCAACGTCGGTGCTGCCGGCCCTTCGACCACGGTGATGCCGTGCTCGCATCGAGCCGTCAGACTGTACCAGGCGGAACCGGATGCCCAACACATATCCATCGTCAGTGGCGAGAGTGATGCGCCGGACTCGGCAGGTATCGACTCTGGTTCGGGCTGCCCCTTCACCGCCCGCCCGCTAACCAGTTCACCATGACATGCCTAACCACGAGAGCCTGTCACTCGATATATGACACCGGCAAGGTCGTCCGAAACCAGGAGACTGCTGTCAGGCAACTGCAGCAAGCCTACGGGCCTACCCCAGGCATCGCTGCCGTTCACCGCGTTCGACGGCAGCCAGCCGGTCAACACGTCATGCGGTGTGCCGGCGCGTTCATCGTGGAATGGAATGAAGACAATCTTGTACCCGGTTGGCCGGGAACGGTTCCAAGAGCCGTGATAGGCAACATATAGGCCACCGTTCGCGAAGACCATTCCGAGCGGGGCGGAGTGGGCCTGGACTGGCACCGTAGGTAGCGTCATCGAGGCACAGTAGCCCGGCGGAGGCGGCACGTTTGGATCCGGATGACGGAGGCCATAACAATATGGCCAGCCAAAATTATCGCCACGGTGGACCGCGGTGACCAGATCGGGCGGCATATTATCGCCGAGCAGATCGCGACCATTCACGGTGGCCCACAGCACGTTGACTCCGGGTTGCCAGGCTAGGCCGACTGCGTTCCTCATACCGCGCGCGAAGATCTCACCGTGCGATCCATCAATCCGAAAACGCATGATCGTCGCACGCCGCTTATCGGCCTCGACACATACATTGCACGAAGACCCAATCGACACGTACAGCAATCCATCCGGACCCAGCGAGACCGTCCGCGTCACGTGCCGTCCACCGGGCGGTAGGCCGGAAATGAGCACGCGCCTGTCCGAAAGCTTGACCGTATTTGGGTTGTAACGAAACACGCTGACTTTGGTCTGCTCAGCCACGTAGAGCAGGCCGTTGGAATAGGCAACGCTGTTCGGAATGTAGAGCCCGGTGAGCAGGTGGACGTCGCGAGTCGCGCTCGGTCCGCCGCCCCGATTGATCAGCACGTCCACATTGCCTGAGAACCAACTGCCGACAAAAACGTCACCGCGCGGCCCCAAGGCCATGAAGCGAGGGCTGCGGAGTCCGCCGGCATAAAGCGAGACGCTCAGACCGCTCGCGACCTGCAATACCTGCTGCCTTTCGCCGGGAAGGGCAAGTGTGACGGGCCGCATGGGCATGCTGGCGGCGGCTTCCGGTTGGTACGACGTGACGAATCGTGCGAATGGAATTGCCACCAATACGGCCGCGGCCAAGGCCAGGCGCTGCCGGCGCGTGCTCGCAAATGACCTTCGCATGGTCAAGCCCCTTCGGCTTACGTTCCTGGTGTTAGCATCCAGGACATGTCTGCGGAATGCAAGGTGTCCAGACGGAATCGCTCGAGGCAGCCCGCGAACTCAATCAAAGACTGCCCGGCTCTTGAAAATACGTTACCTGCCCGGTCGCATATGCATACAACCTCTGCCGGGTGCTTTTCGCGCGACGAATTACTCCACGTGCTGCCGATTCACCAAACCCTGGCGCGTTGAACGAGCAACCAGCCCAGAATACTTTCATGATCTTGTTGATATGTAAGCCCTGACTTTCAGAATGCTGCATTACGATGGCACCATGATCGATACGGTGTTGCAGGCGATCGCCGAACCTCGGCGCCGCGAGATCATGTGGTTAATTCATGGCGTGGAGCGGTCGTCTGGAGAAATCGCCTCATTTTTCAACGTTTCAAGGCCGGCGGTCTCGCAGCGTATTCGGGTACTTGAGGATCCGGGCCAGGTGACGGTGCGTTCGGTTGGAACGCGACGCATGTATACATGCCGACAGGAAGGCCTGGCAGAACTTCGGCAATACCTGGAAGCGTTCTGGGACGAGCGCCTATTACTGCTCAGGCAGGCGGCGGAAGCCGAAAAAAGGAGATCCACGGATGCTAATACACCCGGACGACGGGGTCGTTGAACGTGAGGTTCGCATAGCCGCGCGGCCGGAAACCATCTTTCCCTTCTTTACAGATCCCGAAAAGATGATCCGCTGGCAGTGTAGTGAAGCCACGGTGGATCCCCGGCCTGGTGGTGTGTACCGCGGTTGTATCACGGGACAACTCATCTTTAGCGGCACCTATCTCGCGATCGAGCCTCCACATCGTGTTGTATTTACCTTCGGCTGGGAAGGCGAGGGGCAATTTGTGCCCTCCGGGTCGTCAACTGTAGAAGTGACCCTGACCGCCGATGGCGACCACACGGTCGTGCGACTTCGCCACTCCGGGTTGCCCAGCGAAGCGCGAGAACAGCACGGCGAAGGCTGGGAGCACTACCTGCGGCGCCTCGTCGAGATTGGCGAGGGTCGCGATCCCGGGCCGGATCCAATGGTCACGGTGGCCCAGGCAGCCGTATAACGGCCTCACAATGACCGCTCGCTTGAAGGACAATCTGCCCCTTGCTGTCACGCGCACGCGTCGGCGCACTGTCTGAACCATAAACACCCAAGAAGGAGAAACGACTATGGCGCAGCCAATCGTGCACTGGGAAATGGCAGTAGGCGATGCCAAGAAGCTCCAGAGCTTCTACGCGGAGATGTTCGACTGGACAGTGGACGCGAACAACCCCATGGAATATGGGATGGTGAATACCGGTGGGAACGGCAGCGTTGACGGCGGCATCTTCCCTGCAGGCGACCACCCCAAGCGCGTCACGCTCTATGTGGCCGTGCCGGACTTGCAGGCGGCGCTTGACAAGGCGGAGCGCCTGGGCGGGAAGACGCTCATGCCGCCGACCGAGATCCCTGAGGGTAACGTGACACTTGCATTGTTCGCCGACCCCGAGGGCACCGTGTTCGGCTTGATCAAGGGGTAAGGGAACGTCCTCTCCCCGCATGTACGGACTCGTGAATAGCCGCGAATGCGGGCCGGGCAAGTACATCCGCAGCTATCGATACGGAAAACCGCACCGGCTGACCAAGGTCAGCCGGTGCGGTTTTGTGCGAGAATCACGTCGGCGATATCGTCCCGATTATTGGGACGACTTGCGAGGCTAGTCCGCCGTAGTTAGCTCTTCCACCAGTCCCAGGTGTTCCACAGCTCGTAGCTGTAGGGTCCCGGGGCGTAGTTGTGCAAGTTGTTGTTGTACTCGGACGGCGTGTTCTGGCCATACATCCAGAGGGCCGGCACATCCTGGTTCATGATGCGCTGCATCTTGGCGAAGATCGCCTTCCGCTTCACAGGGTCGACGGTCGCTTCCTCCTGCTTGATCAGCGCATCGTATGCGGGGTTCGCATAGTGACCGAAGTTGCTGCCGTGCGGCGGAAACGCCGTGCTGGAGAAGTAGGGGGCGATGGTATTGTCCGGGTCATAGACGAGGCCGTTCTCCCACTCGCCTATATCGAAGTTTCCGCTGGGGAAGATGCTGCCGAAGTAGGTCGAGCCCGGGTAGTTGACGATATTGAGCTGGATACCTAAGTTCTGGTAGCCCTGCAGGGCAATGAACTCGTCCTGCGCGCGCCAGGGGTTCCGTGTGGTCGTGGTCCAGCGCAACGACAATGTCTTACCGTTCTTGTGGCGAAGCTTGTCGCTGCCGAGCTTCCAGCCGGCGGCATCGAGCAACGACGCGGCCTTCGCCGGATCATACGGGAACGGTTTCACCGACGGGTCGTAGGAGAAGGCTGTCGACACCTGATCAGATGCGATTAACTGTGCGGCGCCGTGCCACACGTCCTTCACCATCGTGGGGCGGTCGAGTCCGTATTCCAACGCCTGGCGCACCCGCACGTCTTGCAGGATGGGGTTCCTGAAGTTGAGCACCGCCTGCTCGTAGTTTGGCGCGGGCGCGGCGAGGAAGGTATAGCCGCTGATGTTTTTCAGCGTGTTGATTTGCGAGACGTCGAGGAACCAGGCGGAGTCGATTTCGTGCGCGCGCAAGGCATTGATGAGTCCAGTTTGGTCGGGGATGATCTTGAAGATCAACTTATCGAGGTAAGGGCGGCCCGGCATATAGAAATTAGGATTCCGCTGCTCGACGATGTTCTCGCCGGACTTGCGGGAGGTCATGCTGAAAGGCCCGCTGCTTACGGTCGGCTGGAAGAGGAACTTGTTCGTATTAATCTGCTTCGCGGTGAGCCCCTGCAGTATGTGAGCAGGGAGAGGCATCACCTGGTCGACCCAGACCGAGAGGAATGGCGCGAAGACCGATTTGAGATGGAATGTAATGCTGAGGTTGTCGCTGGAGATCACGGCGCTCTTGATGTGGTCGAAGCCGAAGGTGCTGTTGACGATCAGGCCTTTATCGGTCCAGATCTTCCAGGAGTAATCGACGTCACGCGCGTCGAGCGGCTTGCCGTCGGACCATTTGAGTCCAGGACGGAGCGTGAAGCTATAGGTCAGACCGTCCTTCGAGATGCCCCCATTCGCAAGTGTCGGAATCTTCGCGGCGAGCCCGGGATGCAGCTGGCCTTTGCCATCCGTGTAGAACAGCGGCGAGAAGAGTGTCTCCTGTACGCCGATATTAAAGGCATCGAAACCGGTATTCGGCAAAAGCGAGGTCGGCTCCTCGAATAATCCATCGATCGCGGTGCCGCCTTTCACCGGCGCGGCGGCCATGGCGGCATGGGCATGCATCTGGTTGGCTATTGGGAAGCCGCCGCCAAGCGGGAGCAGGGTTGCCAGTGCCGCCGTGGCGGCGAGACCCTTGTTTTTCATCAACTAGTACTCCTTCTATCGGAGGAATGTAGAGCAATCCGGTCGACTAGATCAATATTTGCTCGCCTATTCAACCCATGCCGCATGTCCTTGGCTAGTGCGAGAGCAGCCTGAGCGTATTCCCTGAGCATAACATTAAGCCATGGCCGCAACGGCATCGACCAAAGTACTCAATCTATCGAGACGAGATCGACTCCAGCCTCAGCCAAAGGCAGTAGTCGCTCGACGAATCGAGCTCATCTGGTCGATTGGGATGAGGTGCTCGGTGGCTGGGCCTCTCGGCCTATTTACGATCACGTTGTTCCCCGCGCCCTCGCCGGCACGGCCCCACCCAATTGGTCCAGCACGTTCAAT
>JAQBPC010000687.1 GCA_028287725.1 Chloroflexota bacterium
GCCGCCTTACCGGCGGCAAGGTCGCTCAGAGCGTCGCCGACATAAAAGCTCGTAGTTAGGTCGAAATAATACTTATCGGCTGCCATCTGTAATAGACCCGGCTTTGGCTGTCTGCACGAGCAGTTCACGCTAGGTAGATGCGGACAATAAAGTACATCAAATATCGATCCGCCAGCCGCAAGCGCCGCTGCGCACATGCGCGCATGGATGTCGTTCAGCGTAGCAACCGATATGAGTCCCTTACTAATCGCGGCCTGATTCGTGACCACGATGATGGGAATAACAGCGGAGCTGAGTAAAGACAGACCCTTGAGCGCCCCAGGCAGGAAGGAGAATTGATCCCAACTCAGCACGTGATCTGCGCGGTTGGCGTTGATCACGCCATCGCGATCGAGAAACACTGCCGATGCGAGGTTTGGCTGATCCTGCAGATCGCGACCCTGTACGTTCGTCACCAGCAGCCCTTTCGAACCTGGACATTCAATGCCCGCCGGCTCGATCGGAGTGAAGCCGCGCGTGGCATGCAGTGGAGCGCTCGCTGCGGTGGGTACGCTTTTCTGCGACCTCTTGTAGAACCAGCACGACTATGGCCGATTCCGGCCTCATTATACATTGCAGATGGGATGTGGTTCAGCCAATAGGAAATATGGTAGATCGCCTCTTAGTATGCGCCACGACCGTGCAGTACCGTAGGTATGGATGACATCACGATCTGAGCGTCCCGCCAGATGCTATAGGTTCGAACGTACTCCGCGTCGAGAAGTGATCGTTCCTCAATTGTCAGCTCTCCCCGTCCATGAATTTGGCAAACGCCGGTGATTCCGGGCCGAACCGTGAACAGCGCGAGATGGCGGCTTCCATAGAGGGATATCTGGTCTGGGCTAATCTTATACGGGCCCACGAGGCTCATTTGGCGAACAAGCACATTCAACAGCTGAGGCAGCTCGTCTAGGCTAAAGCGAATTAGGAATCGGCCGAAGGGCGTAACGTTAGGATTGCCACGAATAGGCAACCCACGGCGCAACCTATCCCGCGTCTCGTCGTCCGTGTCTGGGGACTGAACATACCGAGTCGTGCGAAACTTGAGCGCAGTAAATGGTCGTCCTCCCGCCCCCAACGCCGAATATCGAGCCAAAATAGGACCGGGCGACGAGATCTTTAGAATGATGGCAATCACAAGCCAAACGGGCAAGGTGACAACTAACAGGATTGTTGCACCGGCTACGTCCAACGTATTTTTGAGTAACGCGTTGACGCCTGTAATTCTCATTTTGTCGACTGCAAGTAACGGATCGCCGCCTATGCGCCGGAGGTGGCCCGCGGTCGTGAGCGTTCGGAAGAGGTCAGGCGCCAGCAGGAACTCGGCCGGGGTCGGCAGAACTTGCTGCATCACCCGCAACGCATCCTCATGTGATACATCCGCCGTCGCCACGAGCACCTGGCCAACCTGGTAGCGTCGTATAAGCCCAGGAAGGTCGTCGATGTGCCCCAGCACTTTGAGCCCTCCCGCAACCTCGTGTCCTAATGGAGCTTCGTCGTCGACATACCCGATGACGCGGATACCCTCCTCCCTTGCGCGGTCAATATGCCACTCGAGTATCTGACCCTCGCGTCCTATGCCAACCACGAGTGCCGTTTGGACCAAGATGCCGATACGATGGCATGCCTGCAGTGCTCGACGGCCGGCAAACCGGCCAAGCATGACGAACAGAGTACCAAGTAGCCACGTCAGTAGCAGCCAACCCCTCGCGATGGGATAATGCCGATAGGAAAGGTAACTCGCGAACTCCGTCAACAAGGAGGAAAGGCCGGTGGCATACAAAACCTGCTGAAACTCAACCACTCCATGAAGTATGTTCCGGCGCTGGTACGCGCCCATAAACATACATATCAGCACGCTGAGCGATACGTAGATAAGGGTCAATTTAGCGTAGAAATATGGACGGAAATCTTGCGCCCGCTCTGGAGTAAACATGTTCGAGACTGAGCTTGAGCCGAATCGAACATTGTACGCGGTGAAAGCGGAAGCGATAAGCAACAGGCAGTCAAGGCAAACAATTAGCGTGACAAGCACCAGCCACCAGCGCCGTTCGTTTCTCCCATGGCTGGGCAGCACGGCGGGCACCCTCGCTGGTGGCAATGCGCTGGTCAGGACTGCCACGTGTCGGTGTCCAAGCTCGAGTCTTTCACAGTAATGTGCACACCTCGTGACGAGAATTCGAATGGCATATGCACAAGTCCAAGGGGCTTCAAAGCATTTGCTAACGAATCCTGAGACTCTTCTCTGCAGTACAGAAGTAAAAAGCCACCCCCGCCTGCACCAGCGATCTTCCCTCCCAATGCTCCAGCGTGACGCGCCGTCTCATAGCAATGATTGATAAAGTCTGTGCTGATGCCTGATGCTACACGTCGCTTATGTACCCATGAGTCATGGAGCAGATGGCCGAAGCGGTCCAGGTCTCCCTCGAGTACGGCGTGGCGCATGTCAATGGCGAGGCCCTTGATCGCATCTAGCGCCACCATTGTTTGGCGGTCGCCTTCCTCACTCTGTCGACGCTGTTGAGCGAGAATCGACCCGGCCCTTCTGCGGTTTCCAGTAAAGTACAGCTGGAGCCGCCGTCCGAGCATGTCCCTTATTGATGCGCTCAAATGGACTGGGTCAACCAATACCGTGCCGTCGGGATGGAATTCCAACGTATTCATGCCGCCGACGGCACTGGCGTACTGATCCTGCTTACCTATTGGCGACCCGAGCTGTTCGATCTCGATGGTGCAGGCCAGCTCGGCGACTTCCACTGGACTGCGCTTGACGCCCGTGAGCTCGCTGAGCGCCGCAACCAGGGCGACAGTTAGCGCGCTTGAGCTGCCGAGGCCCGTGCCCGACGGCACCTCACCCGCAATGAGGATTCGAACGCTCTCACCAGGAGCGCACCGTTCCGTTACTAGCAGAGGTAAACGGTTGCCGGCTGCGTCTGGCGGTCCAGTCTGGTTTGCTTGGAAACCTTCGTCAAGCGTAGTAATCTGCGTACCGTACCTGGACGGCTCAACGATCACATAGATGTATTTATCTATGGAAACGCTGAATACCAAACCACCGGACTTCGTGTAGTACTCCGGTAAATCAGTGCCACCACCGCCAAAGCTGACTCGTAGTGGAGCCCGAGCGATGATCACGTCGCCTCCAGGTCACGCGGAGAATTCCACGACAGCTATTTCATGGAGTCGAAAACGAAGTGACGCAATGAGTTCGGTTTAAGTGAGCCATTCAAGCTTACGGACACGTTGCCTTTCCGATGCGAATACGGTACAGCACCCTTTGGGCGAGTGTCAACGCACTTGAACTTGGGGCAGCCTGGACTCTGTGAGGTGGTGAGGCTTTGCCTAAGCGGTCGTCGAAAGGCTCCTCTCGGTCCAAAGGAGCCGCCGGAATTGTCACACTTTGAGACGCACAGCTTAGTTTGTCGCGAATAGTTCAAGACAGCGCCGCATAATTGTAACGGCTAAGCCGAGGACTCCCCGAAAAGTAGAGTGTGAATGATCGGTACCGGCTTTGAAGCTGACAGCCAAATCTTCGAACCGGATGTCCTGTTGACGACGTGCCGTTCGGTGCATCATACTGCCCTAGTGCCACCATTATTTCTTACCTCATAACTCGCGGTCGTTGCTGACAATAGGGTTATCGGTCATTGCTGACAACTGAGTTAATTGACCTTCCCAATTGCATTGGCAAGTACAACTGCCTAGAATGCACTACCTGTTCTAAACATAATGGACGCCAGGTAGCA
>JAQBPC010000714.1 GCA_028287725.1 Chloroflexota bacterium
GCCCGCGTGCGCCGACCTGCCCTGCACCTCGAACCTGTACTCGGACACGCCCTTCCGGGCCGCCACGATCGCACCAGTTGCGCGTGCGGCTTCGAGCACCAGGACCGCGTCACACGTTTTCGCCGTCGACTCAATCAATTGGCGGCTTTCGGGCGACCCGATCTCCTCATCGGCTGTGAACAGCAGCACCAGCTCACCATACGGCCGACTGTTCAGCGCTTCCAGGGCCTGCGCCGCGTAGATACCGGTAAGGAGGCCTGCCTTCATATCCGCAACGCCGGGACCAAGCAGCATGTCGCCTTCCAGGCGTGCCGGCCGAGCCGCGGCGACACCATCCGGATAAACCGTATCCATGTGCGCAAGGATCAGAATCCGGCGAGTGCCGTCTCCACGCACAACAGCTTCTACGATGTCGCCGCCGACTGGTCGCGGATGTACGCGTGCTGACCAACCGTTAGCCTGACACCGCGCCTGCACCCACGCCCCCACGCGGTCCACGCCGGCCTTGTTTGGTGTACCGCAGTCGATGCCGCTAAGCAGCCGAAGATCGTCGAGGAACGCCTCAAGCCGACCGGCAAGATGGGTCTGTAACTCGGTAACTGGAATCTGCATCGTTGCAGTCGGCCCCTTCTAGAGAACTGCCGCCATAAAAGAAGGGTGCGGCGCACAGGCGCCGCACCCTCTCAACGTCACGAAGCGTTGTACGCGCTGTTACTACTACCGGCCCTGTGGTCGATTCCGCAGGAAGGTGGGAAGATCATACGGGTCAACCGCCGGGGTGTTCTGTGGGGACGACGCCGGCTGGCGTGTAGGCGCCTGCTGAGCGGGGTCGAACCGGGGTTGTGGCTCGACAGTCTGACCGAGCGGACGACTGGTTTGCGCCCGAGCCACCTGTGCTTGCGCCTGCGCCTGTGGCCGGCCATCGAAGCCGGTGGCGATGACCGTAATCTGGATTTCGCCTTCCATCGTGTCGTCGATCACGGCGCCAAAGATGATATTGGCGTCGGGGTCGGCGGCTTCCTGGATGATTGCCGCTGCCTCATGGACCTCAAACAGCGTGTAATCGCTGCCTGTAATATTCAGCAGCACACCGCGGGCGCCTTCGATCGAAACGTCGAGCAGCGGGCTGGCAATCGCTTGCCGTGCCGCATCGGTGGCCCGGGTGTCGCCGGAAGCGCGACCGATGGCCATCAACGCGGAACCGGCCTGAGACATCACGCTCTTCACGTCCGCGAAGTCGAGATTGATCAGACCAGGCACGGTGATGGTGTCGGAGATGCCCTGGATACCGGCCCGAAGCACATCGTCGGCTAACGCGAAGGCCATGTTCATGGTCATCTTCTTGTCGGCCAGATGCAGCAACCGGTCATTCGGCACCGTGATCAGCGTATCGACACGCTCCTTGAAGGTAGTCGCGCCTTCATCCGCCACGCGGCGGCGCCTGTTCCCCTCGAAGGTGAACGGCTTTGTGATGACGCCAACGGTAAGGGCGCCCAGGTCTTGTGAAATCTGGGCGATAACCGGTGCGGCGCCGGTACCGGTGCCGCCGCCCATTCCGGCGGCGATGAAGATCATGTCGGCGCCCTGCAAGGCATCGCGCAACTCTTCGTAGGATTCCTCGGCAGCACGCTGGCCAACGCTGGGATCGCCACCTGCCCCAAGACCCTTGGTTAACTTGTCGCCGATACGAACCTTTACCGCGGCCTGTGAGTGCAGCAGCGCCTGGTTGTCCGTATTGACGGCGATGAACTCGACTTCCTGCATGCGCGCCTGGATCATGCGGTTAATCGCGTTACAGCCGCCGCCTCCAACGCCGATTACCTTGATAATCGCGTGGTCCGCGATTGATGGAACATTCATGAGATGCGTGCCTCCCCTTCCCGAACGCTGCCTATTCCGAAGCCCACACCAGGTTCAGGCATTCGAAGCGCCGCACCGGTGTCATCAGTTATTAACTCTACGTGTATCGAAAACTTGCAATGGGACGAGTTGGCTGAAAACGTGTGCTGAGTATAGCACACCGTTTTCTGTTGGATAAGCAACATATCAAGCAGATGCCCAAAAATGTTTCAACCAACTTGTGAACCGACCGACCACATCGCCCCAGGATGGCCCGGTCCCGCCGCCCGCTGGAACAGGGCTGCGTGGATTCTGATAATCCCCGTTTTTCAACCCCCACGAGAGTAGTCCAACAGCGGTCGAATACGCCGGTGAGTTGATGCTATCTACCAGGCCGGTGAGTTGAGCAGGGCCACCGATTCTGGCCGGCATGTTCAGGACATCGCGAGCAAGATCCACGAGCTCGCTCAGTTGCGAGGAACCGCCGGTCAGCACCACGCCGGCGGGCAGCACGCCCTGATACCCGGCACCGCGGATCTCTTCATGGACTAACACGAGCATTTCGCGCATCCGCGCCTCAATGATCTCACAGAGAAAGCGGCGGGAGATCGGCTCGCCGGTACTATTGTCGAACGTCGGAATCTTGATCATTTCATTGACGTCGATCCGCTCCGCCACCGCCGAGCCGTACTTCTTCTTCATATCTTCAGCAACGTTGAACGGCGTGCGAAGCCCAACCGCGATGTCATTCGTGAGATGGTTTCCACCGATGCCGATAACCGCCGTATGCCAGATACTGCCGTTAATGAAGATTGCCAGGTCGGTCGTGCCGCCGCCGATGTCGATCATCGCGACGCCAAGATCGCGCTCGGCGCCCGTGAGCACCGCCTCGCTCGAGGCGAGCGGCTCCAGCACGATGTCGTCGATTTCAATTCCTGTTTTCTCGACGCACTTGATCAAGTTGTGAATCGAGGTGACCGCGCCGGTCACGATATGTGTTTCTACCTCGAGCCGGTTCCCGGACATGCCCAAAGGGTCGTGAATGCCGGCCTCACCGTCTACCACGTACTCGCGTGGGATGACGTGAAGCACTTCACGATTGTGCGGTAACGGTTGCGCGCGCGCTGCCTCGATCGCTCGCTCGATGTCCGGTTGGCTGATTTCATGCATATTCGGGGAGACCGCGACGATACCGCGGCTGTTCTGGCTCGAGATATGGCTGCCGGCGATTCCTACGAGCGCCGTACCAATCTTGTAACCTGAAATGCGCTCAGTTTTATCGAGCGCCTCCCTGATGGCTGCTGCCGCCTCATCAATATTGACGACCATGCCCCTGCGCAGGCCCTGCGACGGTGCCATGCCCACCCCTACGATGTTCAGCCGGTTGTCCTGGTCCACCTCGCCGATCAAGGCGCAGATCTTGGTAGTGCCGACATCAACGCCGACAATGACCCGCTCCTTGGCCATCCGGCCTCCTCCCACAGGGCATGAGCCTTACATAACAAACTCAGCCAATGATACCACCGGCCCTAGAGCCCGTAAAGCAAAACAGTGGGGACCCCAGAGGCATCAGGCCTAGCCACAGCTATGGTCGTGGCGCATGTACGGCGTTGCTCGCAGGTCCACACAGTCGCCGCGACCCAGGGTTGGCGGCACCTGCGTCAGAGCCGTTAGCACAGCACTTAACCGCTGGTCCAACTTGCTGGAGTAGTCCAGGCCCAACAGTGCCAACCAGTTTGCCCGACCCACCATCGTGATGCCGATAATTGGCCGGTACGTGTAACCCTTAATAAGTGGCTGGAGCTGAGCCGGTACACGACTGCGCAGGCTCAACGCCATGGTCAGCGGGACCAGCGGAACATGTTCGCCCACCAGTAAGCGATGGTGTTTTTTGATCGTAGTGTCGTACCCCTCGTCGAAGATTGGCAAGGGCTTCCAATGATTGTGCGGGTATGGATGTCTCCACACCTGCAGCACCTCGGCATCCGCCGCGACCGCGTATGCCGCTTCCGGCGTCCGCCATATGGCGACTCGCTTCTTGTACGTTGCCTCTACATGCACCACGTTCGGAATGGTTGTATAGACGCGAGTCACGATCAAGGTCGAGAGACCTTCCAGCCTCCGTTGGATGTCGTTTGGGCGAACAATAAAGATATTTTCGCCGAGGCATCTGCAGCGGATAACCACTTGCGCCAAGTCCTTCGGCGCCAGATTCGGCGCCTCTACGGACTTCACGCTGAAGGTTCCCGAGCCTGCCACGAGGTAGAGGAGAAAGACGCATACCGCCGCCGCGCCAATCCAGAGTAGCGGAAGCTGTCGAAGCCAGCCCCAGCCGATCTTCCGACGCGTGCGGAAGAAACGCTGCCGGCGCGGCCGATTGTTCGTTCCGCGCGGCTGGGCCATGCTGGCGCCGGAGCGTTTACGCGAGAGTTGGCGCTTGACGACCAATTGGGAGTACCTCCAGGTCCAGTTCAACCCCGTACTTCGCGCGCACGCGTTCACGCACCACGTCGATCAATGATAAAAGATCGGATGCGCGGGCACCCGGAGCGGCAACCATAAAGTTAGCATGACGGGTGGATACAGTAGCCCCACCTATGCACATTCCTTTGAGCCCGGATTGGTCGATCAGGCGCGCAGCGCTCTCGCCTGGTGGATTTTTGAACACGGATCCGGCGCTAGCGTTGGCCAACGGCTGGGTCGCCTTGCGATGACGCTTTTGCTCATCCATCCGCCCGCGAATCGCCGCCGGCTCATCGCGTACAAGCTCGAATTCCGCGCGCAGCACCGTTTCCACGGCGGCCCGTGAATCGCGAAAGCGGCTGTGGCGATACGCCATCTGCAGTGCACCTACTTTAACCCACGTTTGGTGACCCTGCCGGTCAAGGATCTCCACTTGCTGGAGGGTGTCCGCCATCGCGCCGCCGTGGGCTCCCGCATTGCTGACCACCGAGCCACCCACGCTACCGGGTATGCCGGCGCTCCACTCCAGTCCGGCGAGGCCGGCGGTCGCCGTCTTTCGAGCCAGGGTGCTCAGCAACAGGCCCGAATCCGCCCGTACTAGCGTATCGACGATCTCTAACGTCGCGGTACGGTTCAGAATCACCAGGCCCTCGACACCGCCGTCACGCACCAGCACGTTGGAGCCGCGACCCAACACGCGCCAGGGAACGTCATGCTCAACGGCACCGCGGATTGCGGCGCATAGCCCATCCACGGTAGTCGCGACGCACAGTAGGTCTGCTGGCCCACCCACACGCCAGGTTGTGTGTGGCGCTAGAGGCGCACCCTCTTCCACCTCACTGAGCCCCTCCAGGGAGCGCAGCACGGCTGCCAGACTCTCGGCATTCGCGGCGCCGGATACCGATTCGCGTTCCACGCCCGACCCTACGTGCAGGTCCCGGCGGCGTGGAGCGCGGCGAGAAGCCGCGGCCCCACCTCGGTAATCGTGCCGGCGCCCAGCGTAAAGACGACGTCACGAGGGCGGAGATACGGGGTAAGTGTGGTTGTGACATCACCCACCTCCCGCGCGCGCAGCACGCGGGATGCGCCAATCCGTGCTCCAATTGCCGCCGCAAGCTGATCCGCATCCATGCCGAGCGTGTCGGCTTCGCGCGCGGCGTAGATATCGGTCAACAGCAGCAGGTCGGCACCGCCAAACGCCGTGACGAAATCGTCGAACAGCAGTTTCGTCCGGCTGTAGGTATGCGGCTGAAATACCACGACGAGGCGGCGATTGGCGTAGCGTGCCCGTGCCGCCGCGAGAGTCGCCCGAATCTCCGTCGGGTGGTGGGCATAGTCGTCGACGACCAGCACGCCCGCAGCCTCACCGAGCACCTCGAAACGTCTGCCCGTGCCATGAAAGCTCGCGAGCGCGTCCGCAGCCGCGGCCATGTCCACACCGGCCGCACTCGCGGCCGCAAGGGCCTCCAGCGCGTTGAGTATATTATGTCTACCTGACAACGGCAATTGCGTATCGAGCTCGCCTTGTGGCCAGGTAACGCGGAACCTGCTCCCGTCACCGTCCTCTCGGATGGACGTCGCCCGCCAGTCTGCATCGGCCCGATCGATGGCGCATCGAACTACGCGCATGCCGTCGGGCGCTACGAGGCTGCTCAGGCATTCGTCCTGGCCGTTAAGCACCATTGTGCCGCCGGATTGCATGCGACCGATGAATTGCGCATAGGCCTGATGCATCGCATCGACCGTGCCGTAATACTCGAGATGGTCGGGCTCGACGTTGGTGATCACGGCGACCGTTGGACGGAGCTGCAGGAAGCTGCGGTCGTACTCATCGGCCTCGACGACAGCCCAGTCTCCGGTTCCGACGCCCGCGCTTGCAGCTAGATCCGACACTTCGCCGCCTACCACGAAGGTAGGATCAAAGCCGGCCCGTGTCAGAATCACCGCAAGCATGGCAGAAGTCGTCGTCTTGCCATGGGTTCCAGCCACGGCGATCGTGGCCTTCCCGTCCAGCAGCCAGCCCAGCGCCACCGCCCGTTTGACGACCGGGATTCTCGCAAGGCGCGCTGCTGCAAGCTCGACATTGCTGTCCCGGACTGCGGCCGACATAATCACCAGACGTGCGCCCGAAACCTGCGTTGCGTCGTGGCCCAGATTGAAGACCAGGCCATGCTCTATAAGCCGGTCGATGGTCGGGGTGCGCTGCTGGTCGGACCCACTAACCGCGAATCCGCGGGCCAGCAGGATGGCCGCGAGGGCGTTCATGCCGGCGCCCGCGACACCAATCATATGGACGTGAGCACCTTTCGGTAGAGCGCGAAGCGGCGCCTGTGCTTCTTCCGGCGTCACGGGCATGTCCCGCAGGTGCTACAGCTGTACTGAGCGACCCAGGCGGCGCAATGCATCGTGCGCCGTGCGGTGCTCATAAGCGCCCCACCCCTGCAACGCGGCGAACCACGGCGGCAATCGCCGCCGATGCGTCTGGCCGTGCCAGTCCACGCATCTTTTCTGCCATGGTCTCGAGCCGTGGGTGATCGCGCAGCAGCGCCAGGGTGCGATCGCGTAAAGTGTCGGATGTCAGCTCGGCATCAAGGATGACCGAGGCCGCGCCCTGACCTTCGAGATACCGCGCATTCGTCTCCTGGCTGGAGAACGAGCCGGGCACCATGATTGCGGGAACCCCTGCTAACGGCAGTTCGGCGAGCGGCGCCGCCCCTGCCCTGCATACCACGAGGTCCGAGGCCGCGACCACTTCTGCCATCTCTTTCGCGGGCAGATAACCGAATAGGCGGTAACGGCCCCGCAACACCTGTGGCATGGCAGTCTGCCGCGCCTGAAGATCTTCAAGGTCCGCCTCGCCACAGACGTGCAGTACCTGTGTGGCCAGAAGGAGATCGGGCAAGGTACCGGCAAGCGCTTCGTTGATACTGTGCGATCCCTGGCTACCGCCAAAAACCGCCAGTACCGGCATGCTGGCATCAAGATATAAGCCGGTGCGCGCCTTCTCCCGATCGAGGTGCAGAAACTCCTCGCGCACGGGATAGCCCGTCAGCGTGCTGCGTTCAGGCGGCAAGCTTGCCATGGCAGGCGGATACGACGCGGTCACCGCCGAGGCAACCCGAGCGGCAGTCATATTGACCCATCCTTGATCGATCTCCACCGTCAGCACCACCAGCGGGATCCGCAGGGCGACGCAGGCGGCCACGACCGGCGCGCTGACGTAGCCGCCAGAAACCAGCGCAACATTTGGGCGAAATCGACGTATGACCTTTACAGTCTGCGCAAGACCTCCCGCAAGGCGAGCCACGTTGGGAATCGCGCGAATACCCATGCCGCGCAGCCCGGCTGCATCGATCTGCGCGAAGGGAATGCCTGCTTCTTCTACCAGCCTGCGATCCAGGGGGTGCGGGCCGCCGATATACAGAAACTCAACGGCGCCAGCCCAGCCGCCGCTCCCGCCAGGTGCTCCCTGACCCGTGGCCAGGCTTTTCGCGACGGTGAGGCATGGGTAGATGTGGCCGCCGGTTCCTCCACCAGAGATAAGTACCCGTAAGGTCACTAC
>JAQBPC010000012.1 GCA_028287725.1 Chloroflexota bacterium
TCGTCGGCCCGAATGCCTCCCTGCGTGCTCAGGATAAGCACTTCGTTCCCACCGAGCTGCGAGGGCTCCCAGCCCATGCCCGCGTCTTGACTCAGACCAAAGATGTCGCCGCTGGGGCGGTCCAGCAGCATCTCGGGCGTGAGCGGGAGGCTACCCTGTGGCCCGGCAGCCGAAGTCCGCACCTCGTACAGGCTGTCATCGCCACTCTCAAGGATGTCGGTCCGCGCGTTGCCAGGCAGCGTCATTGTGAGCCTCCAGACAGTAGACAGAATGAGGGTGGTGAACTATTTTGTTGCCACCCGACGTGCGGGCTCGGCACTCGATGCCAGCAAATCACTACGACGAGCAAGGTATCGATCCACCAGGCCAACAAGCGTGGAATGGCTCCAGGTAAGCGGCGACACGGAGAGCGGTGCGCCGGTCAGCGGATGTACCTGCTCGGCGAGCACACCACTTCGCAAGGCCCTGGCATGTACCCATTCGAGCTGTTTGCGAACTGGCTCCAGATCCTCGAGCGTACGCGCCATCATGACGTCATACTCAGCCATCCACAAGGTACAGATGAACCAGGGGTTCCCGGGGATATTCTCGATATCGTCGCTGATCTGGTAATAGTAGTCGTTACTATAGCGTGCAACGCCGCCAATTTCCGTTTTGCACGTGAGGCTCGATCGTAGTGAACGCATGGTCAATACCGCCCTGGGATCGTCGGGCGCCACCATCCCAAACCGGATCAGTCCATAGATACTGCTATCGGGCACGTGGTGTGATTCCACCTTGCCTTCGGGCGTCACCGTGACCATGCGAACGAACGTCTCAAGCTTTGGATCCCACATATGTGCAAACGTGGCGGTGCGAATCTCGAGCGCGGCCGCTCTATAGCGTTCGGCCCGGTCATACTCGCCGAAGAGCGAGGCGAAGCGGGCCGCGGCTTCCAATCCTGCCCACACCGTGCCTACAGTCCAGGCATGTATGCCGTAACGTTCCTCCCACAGGTCATGCGAAGCAGCCGGAAGACCGGTATATGGCTCACGATAAGACATCAGAAAGTCGCCGACAGGCCGAACCATGCGCCGGTACACCGGCCTGAGATACTCCACATCACGATGCTGATTGTAGTGTTCCCACAGGCCCCAAAGGAGTAGCGCGCTCTCGTCCTCCTGGATAGGGAGGCGCGGATTCCCCTCGTTGTCGGCCCAGGGATGCCACGAGCTCGCCAGCGTGCCATCCGGGTTGTACTTGTGTAATACGTAGCCTTCGGGCTCGACTAGGTTGCTCACCAGCTCGTAAAACTGTCTTGCCAGCTCGCGGTATCCAGCCTTATCCATAGCCTCCGCCACGAGCGCGCCATCTCGCGGCCACATGTAGCTATAGTGGTCGCGGGCGACCTCGGCAACATCCGTGTCGTTTGCCGCGATTATCGCGCCGGTATGATCGGTCTGGCTGCGCACAATGAGCAGGCTCCGGCGGTACAGCTCAATCAGATCTGGGCCGAGGTCGCCGAAGTCCTTTCCATCCTTTGTGGCCCACACACGCCAGTAACTGGCCGTGTGGCGGATCAAAGACTCGGGTCGGCGCTGTTCGACATAGGCGGAGAGATTCTCGACGTCCTTCATCGAGCGCCCAACAGTCAGCCAGTGGTGTACCGTGGATGTGCCATTTGCCGGCAGCGCCACATGGATCGCAATGACACCATCGACGGAACCCTGGGCAATAGTGTTCCGCCCGAGTTGCCCGTCTTCCGCATCGCGCCAGGTTCCCTCGGCATTATGAATAATCTTCGTGCCGGTGGCCCAACTGCTGATGCCGTCGACCGACAAGTTGTGCATATGCGGCCGATGCGCCTCGACATCATCCTGCGCCTCATCAGGCGAGATATCACCCGTAAGCGAGGCAGAGCCGCATGCGAGCAAATAGCGTTCACGCTTATAGAAGACAAGAGCGCGGCTTTGCGGGCGGTAACAGACGGTGTCGCCGACTTCCGTCTCGTAGAGGTATGAATCGTAATGAAACATCACGCGGACGTCGCGTGGCCGTCCAAACAGGTCATGAATATGAAGCTCGCGCAACAAGATCGGTTGATCGAAATCAACACAATCGTTCCAAACCACCGTCAGGCCTAGCCGCGAAGAATGTGCTTTGACGTTGGTAACCATGGTGCCTGGAATGTACTCCATCGTACGTTCCCAAGCTTGGTTATCGAGCCAGGCGAAATCGCCATCTACCCATATGCCGATGCGGTTGATGTGCCCGGCGGTCTGGTTCTCGCTGCCAACGTGGGGGTAGTAGATATCACGGATGCGGAAGTGTCCGTCAAACGTGACAAGTAGTCTGCCATTACTAATAGGAAGGTCTCGAGGCATTCTGGCTCCTTTGAAAGATAGTATCGCAGGTTACGATTGCGATAGCATCGTATTTTCTCAAGCGATGCAGCAGAGGAACACAAACAGTAAACTGGGAAGGTAGCATAAACCTATAAGCTTGATCTGCGCAGAATAAGGATAGTCACATGAGTCGTCTCACTATATACATTGATCCTGGGTGCCCTTGGGCGTGGCGCACATCCCTTTGGGCCCGCGAGATTGAGCGGCTCGGCGCGGTTCAGTTGGACTGGAAGCTCTTCAGCTTAGCGGAAGTGAATCGCGACCCTGAGATCGTGATGGATCCGGCTCCGGCGTCGGTGGCACACAGGACACTCTTGCTTGCCCGTCGCGAATTTGGTCAGAAGGCATTCGACAAGCTGTACCTCG